>VBGV01000042.1 GCA_005880755.1 Chloroflexota bacterium | reverse complement strand
CAATCCAGATGCGCATCACTCTTCGTTTCACGAAACGCTGGCTCCGATCTGGGGCCTGGCCGAGTACCACCGCAACACGGGTGAGGGGCGCGCGCGAAGAGCCGCACGACGGGCTGCCGAGCTGCTGCTCGAGCATCGCCTCTTTCGGAGGACCTCAGATGGAGAGGCGATCCATCCCGAATGGCTCAACATCCACTGGCCCCACTACTGGCACTACGACTTCTTCCACGGGCTGCGGGCGATCGCGAGGCTGGACCTGCTGACCGACCGTCGCGCAGACGATGCGATGGAGCTGCTGCTGCAACGCCGGCGGGACGATGGGACCTGGCGTGCGGGAGGGCAGCGTTACTGGCGTCTACGCGGCGAGTCGAACCTCGAGGTGGTGGACTGGGGCGACGCGCATGAGGTCGTGACGGCGGCCGCCCTGGCCATGCTCCAGTGAAAGTCCTCGTCATCGGTTCGGGCGCGCGCGAGCACGCGTTGGTCTGGAAATGCGTGCAGTCGGACCTGGTCGAGCGCGTCTACTGCGCACCGGGCAACGGCGGCACCGGCGGCATGGCTCGCAACATCCCGATCGGCGCGGCCGACGTGGTGCGGCTGGTGGATTTCGCCAAGCGCGAAGGGCTCGGCTTGATCATGCTCGGACCCGAGGCCGCGGTTGATGCAGGCGTTGGTGACGCTCTGCGCCACGCCGGATTCAACGTGTTCGGGCCCGACCGCGGGGCGGGTCGCATCGAGTCGAGCAAGTCCTTCGCCAAGGAGTTGATGCAGCGCGCCGAGATCCCGACAGCCGACTTCGAAGTGTTCACCCAGCCGGCGCCGGCGAAGGAATGGGCGCGGCGGCACGACGGACGCGTCGCGGTCAAGGCCGATGGCCTGGCGCGTGGCAAGGGCGTGATCGTGTGCGCCGGCGTCGAGGAGTCGAACGACGCGGTCGACGCGATGCTGGTCGAGCAGCGCTTCGGCCGGAGCGGCTCCAAGATCGTGGTCGAGGAGAGGCTCGAGGGGCCTGAGCTGTCATTGCTTGGCGTCACGGACGGCACCGACGTCATCCCGCTGGCTCCGGCCCGCGACTACAAGCGCGCGCTCGAAGGCGACGTGGGGCCCAACACTGGCGGGATGGGCGCCTACTCGCCTCCCAAGGACGTCGACGATGCAGTCGTCCAGGAGGTCGTCGACTGCGTCATGCGGCCCGCGGTGCGGACGCTGGCGGAGTCTGGGAATGAGTTTCGTGGGGTTCTCTATGCGGGCTTGATGCTCACTCCGAAGGGCATCCGCACGCTGGAGTTCAACGCGCGCTTCGGCGATCCCGAGGCGCAGGTGGTGCTGCCGCGCATGGAGAGCGATTTCGTGGCCCTGGCACTCGCGGCGGCAAAGGGTGGGCTGGCGACGCACCCCGACCTGCGCTGGAACCCGCAGGCCTGCGTCGGCGTTGTGGTGGCTTCCGCGCACTATCCGGACGATGTCGCGATGACATTCGGGCACCGAATCCGAGGCCTCACCGAGATGCCGCCCGGGGTCCGCATCTTCCACGCCGGAACCCGGTACGAGCCCGGCGTCGGGCTGGTCACGGACGGCGGCCGGGTCGTAACGTCGGTCGGGTTGGGAGACACGGTGGCGGAGGCGAGGGAGACCGCCCTCGCCGGGGCCCGGCAGGTACGATTCGAAGGGGCTTTCTTTCGAGGCGATATAGCTGAGGAGGCGGTTTAGTGCAGCCAGTCGTCGGCGTCATCCTCGGCTCCAAGTCGGACCTGCCGCTGATGGAGTCGTGCGTCAAAGTGCTCGAAGACCTTGGATTGACGCACGAGCTCAAAGTCTGCTCCGCGCACCGGAATCCGAAAGGCGTCATGGAGTGGGCGACGAGCGCTCGATCGCGCGGCTTGAAAGTGGTGATCGCGGCCGCCGGTGGGGCGGCGCACCTGCCTGGAGTCGTCGCGGCGTGGACTGACCTGCCGGTGATCGGCGTGCCGGTGCCGACACAGCACCTTGGCGGCGTCGACTCGCTGTATTCCATCGTCCAGATGCCGGCGGGAATCCCGGTCGCGACCGTCGCCATCGGCGAGGCCGGGGCCAAGAACGCGGCCTGGCTCGCGGCGCGAATCATCGGCCTGCAGGATGGCGGCGTCGAGCAGCGCCACAGCGAAAAGCGCGCGGCGCTGGCCAGCGCGTAGTGGCGAAGAAGAGAGCCCGCGTCCGTCTGATCGACACGACGTTCCGCGACGCGCAGCAGTCCCTGCTTGGGGGATACCTGCGCACCGATGAGATCGTCCCGATCGCGGCCAAGATGGACTCCATCGGCTTCGCCGCCATGGAAGCGTTTGGCGGCGCGACATTTGAAACGCAGCTCCTGATCCACGAGGACCCGTGGGACTTTCTCCGCAAGCTGAACAAGGCGACGCCGAACACACCGATCCAGGCTTTGATCCGTGGCCAAAACCTCGTCGCCAAGCGCAACTTCGCCGATGACGCTGTCGAGCTCTTCATCAAGCATGCCGCCAACGCCGGAGTCGACGTGTTTCGGATCTTCGACCCGCTCAACGACCTCCGCAACATGGAAGCGTCGATCGCGGCTGCGCTGAAAGCGAAAAAGAAAGTGCAGGGAACGCTCAGCTACGCGATCTCGCCCGCGCACAACCTCGAGCTGTGGGGTTCGCTAGCCAAAGGCCTGGTGAACATGGGCTGCCACGAGATCGTGATCAAGGACACCTCCGGGTTGCTCAGCCCCCAGGCCACGTGGGAGCTGGTCACCGCGCTCAAAGCCATGGTGAAGATTCCGATCGACGTCCATTCGCACTGCTCCAGCGGCATGGCGCCGATGGCGTACATGGCCGCGGTCGAGGCGGGCGCCGAGGTCCTTGACGTGGCAATCTCTCCGCTCGCCTGGGGTGCCTCGCAGCCGGCGGCGGAAAGTGTGGTCGCCGCCCTGGAGGGCGGCGAGTACGACACCGGCCTCGACCTCGACAAGATGTGGGACGTCCAGCAAGACGTCGAGGAGCTGAAGCGCCGCCACATCGAGCACCTGAGCCCGGTGGCCGACCGCGTCGACGCGAGCATCCTGCGTTACCGCATGCCCGGCTTCATGCTCGAGGACATCCACCACCAGCTCGGCGCGCACGACAACATGGATCGACTGAGTGAGGTGCTCGAGGAAGCCAACCGCGTCCGCAAGGACCTCGGATATCCGCCGCTGGTCGCGCCGATCCGCCAGATGATCGCCACCCAGGCCGTCAACAACGTGATCGGGGGCGAGCGCTATGCGACGGTCACGCAGGAGTTGAAGGACTACCTGCAGGGCCTGTACGGCAGGCCGCCGGTCCCGGCCGACCACGAGCTGAGGCGATTGGTGCTCGGCCGCGAAGAGCCCATCACCATCCGCCCGGCCGACCTGCTGGAGCCACAGGTTGAGGCCGCCCGGCAGCAGGTCAAGAAGCTCGGCTTCGACCCCAGCGACGACACCGTCCTGATCCACCTCATGTTTCCGCATCTCGCGCCGGCGTACATGCGAGGTCCGCAGCCTGGGCAAAAGGACGGCGAGAAGCCGGCCGCGGCGGCATCGAAGCCGGCTGAGGCATCACCTCCGGCCGCGCCGGCCCCTGCACCAGAACCGGTGCCGGTGGCCGCCGGCTCGCAGTCGGCCGAGTTCGACGTCGAGGTCGAGGGGGAGATCTTCAAAGTGCGCGTGAGCGGCGCCGGGCTTTCGGTGGCGGCGGCGCCGGGTGGAGCGCCCTCGGGTGCCAACTCCGCGCCCGCTCCGCCCAAAATTGGCGAGGGCACCGTGCTTGCTCCCATGCAGGGGCTCATCGTCAAGGTGCCGGTCAAGCCGGGCGACACAGTCAAGCTCGGTGATGTGGTTGCCGTGCTCGAGGCGATGAAGATGCAGAACGACATCGTGACCACGGTCGCCGGCAAGGTGGCTGCGGTTTATGTCAAGGAAGGCGAGGTCGTCAGTCCGAACCAGCCACTGCTCGCGATCGGTTGAAGAAAAAGCTCTTTGCCAAAGTCCTGATCGCGAATCGGGGCGAGATCGCGATCCGCGTCATGCGCGCGTGCCGGGAGCTGGGCATCGCGACCGCGGCCGTTTACTCGGACGCGGACCGCGGCGCCATCCACGTCCGATACGCCGACGAGGCGCATCACATCGGCGGCGCCGCCGCCTCCGACTCCTATCTCCAGCTCGATCGCATCGTCAAGGTCGCTCACGACTGCGGCGCCGACGCGATCCATCCGGGTTACGGGTTCCTCGCGGAGAAGCCCGCGTTTCCCGAAGCCTGCGATGCGGCCGGGATCAAGTTCATCGGCCCGCCCGCGTCGGCCATGCGCGCCCTCGGCTCCAAGCTTGCCGCGCGCCAGCTGGCAGCCAAGCACGGCGTGCCGGTGACGCCGGGGAGCGGCGCGGTCGACGCTGGTACTGCGCTGGAGGCGGCTCGCAAGATCGGCTTTCCGGTGATGCTCAAGCCCGCAGGCGGCGGTGGGGGCATAGGGATGAAGGTCGTCGAATCGGAAGCGGAGCTTGCCTCGGCGATCGAGAGCACCGGCCAGGCGGCCCGATCAGCGTTCGGCGACGCCACCGTGTACCTGGAGCGTTTCGTGCGTGAGCCGAGGCACATCGAGATCCAGGTGATCTGCGACAGCCACGGCAACGCAGTCCACCTTGGCGAGCGCGAGTGCTCGATCCAGCGCCGGCACCAGAAGATCATGGAAGAGACGCCATCGCCTGCCCTCACCCCGAAGATCCGTGCGGCCATGGGCGACGCCGCGATCCGCGCGGCGCGGGCGGCCGGGTACGTCAACGCGGGGACGGTCGAGTTCATCTTCACCGACGGCCATTTCTACTTCCTCGAGGTCAATGCGCGGCTGCAGGTGGAGCATCCGATCACCGAGGCCGTGACCGGCATCGACCTCGTCAAGGAGCAGATCCGCGTCGCCGCGGGCCTCGAGCTCGGCTTCAAGCAGCGCGACGTCGAATGGAATGGACACGCGATCGAGATGCGCATCAACGCCGAGGACCCGCTGCGCAAGTTCATCCCCAACCCGCGGCGCATCTCGCGCTGGGTCGCGCCTTCTGGTCCGGGCGTCCGCGTCGATTCAGGCTTCGGGCCCGGTTCGGACGTGCCGCCGAACTACGACTCCCTCATCGCCAAGCTCATAGTCCACGGCAGCGACCGCGCCGAGGCGATCGCGCGAGCGGGCCGCGCCTTGCGCGAATTCGTGGTGGTCGGACCGGCAACGACGATTCCCTACCACCGCGCGATCCTCGACAACGCCGACTTCCGCGCGGGCAACCTGAGCACGCGATTCATCGACGATCATCCACAGCTCGTCGAACAGGCGAGAGTTTTTGCCGCCGACCAGTCGCCTTTCGACTATGGACCCGACCCGCGTCATGTCGCCGCAGCGGCAGCCGCGGTCGCCACGATGGTGCGCCGATAGCTCCGCTGAGGCATCCCAAAAGCGGCCGGCCCTTCGAGATCTCCGGCACGAACGTGCGCGGGGCATCCGGGCATTTCGTGCTGCGTGACGACCTGATCCGGTTCCCGGATGGCGCCGAAGCGCTCTACACGGTGGTCGCCAATCCCGATTCCGCCTTCGTCGTTCCGTTATTCGACAACGGCGACACGATGCTGGTCCGCCAGTGGCGCCACGCCTGGGAGACATCGTCGTGGGAGGTCCCGGCGGGGACGTTCGATGGTGATGAGGACCCGCTCGAATGCGCGCGCCGTGAGCTCGCGGAGGAGACCGGCCTGGTCGCCGCGCGGTATCGATCGCTGGGCGTGGTGCACGGCGCGGCCTTTCTAACCGGTCGGGCGCATCTCTTCCTCGCCGAAAGCCTGACCGAGTCGAAGCGCAACCCGGAGACCTACGAGCAGGACATGGAGGTCCTGCGACTTCCCTTCGCCGAGGCGTTGAACTCGGCGCTCGAAGGCGACATCGTGCACTCCGGTTCGGTCACCGCGCTCTGCCGCGCGGCGCGCGCGCTGAATCTCCTCTAGGCGGCCGAGGTCGCGCTCGGGCTTGGGCTCGAGGAAGACGGCGACGTGGATCCGGCGTCCTTGTGGTTGCCGTGCTTCTTCAGCGATGGCCCGACCACGTCGAGGTCGTACTCCGCCGCCACGTTGTGGCCGAGCACGTCACGCACCGTCGTGAGAACCACCAGCCGATACTGCGCGCCCTCCTTCAAGTCGAGGCCGCTCAAGGTGACGGCACGGTTCGCATAGGTCGCGGTGGTCTCGACCTGCTTGCCCTTCGAATCGAGCAGCACCACGCCATCGGAGACCGTTCCTGGGTCGAGGTCGCTGTCAAACGTGACCTTGATGCTGTCCCGTGCCACCTCGACGCTCACCACCTCGGCTCCCTTGCCGAGCTCGCGGCGAGGGCCGCCACTCGCCTGGTTGACGCGGAATTCACGGCTGCCCGAGTCGCGCACGAGGGTCAACGTTTCCTCGTAGTTGCTCACGTCGATCTTGCCGTGCGTCAGCACGAGGCGCACGACGAACCGCACTGTGTCCGGTTGCGTCGCCACCAGTTCCTGTGTGAGGACGTAGTAGCGCGAGAAGCGCGGCTCGCCGGTGAGCAGCAGGTTCAGCCCGCCATCTCCATACGCCTTCTTGCCGGTGTCGGTGAGCAATCTGGTCGCCTCGCTCGCGTGCCCTGCCAAGCGTGCATCCATGAACGAGGTCACGGCGCGACCTGCGTCATCGACTGGCGTCGGCTCCGGCGGCAAGGCGGGCGCCACGGCAACCCAAAGCGCGTTGCCGCGGACGAACGCGAACGACGAGCCGTTGGGGGCCCAGACCGGCGAGTGGTAGGTGCCGCTGGACACCTGGGTTCCGCCCGTGCCGTCGGACCGCACCTGATAGAGCGCCGTGTCACCGCCCACGAGGATCGCGTCCTGCGTCGACCAGCTGGCCTCGCCTGACGGGATCGTCGACTGGGTCACCCCATCCGCGTCGGCAACGACGGTTGCGTCGTTGGTCGAGTAGAGGAGATACGCGCCGCCTGGTGACCAGGCGATGAACCCGGCGCCCGCCTGGCCCAGCTGTGTGCTCTTCGCGCTGGCGACGTTCAGGAGGAACAGGTTCTTGTCCTGACGGTAGATCACGTGCGTCGCGTCAGGAGCGATCGACAGCACCGCCGACGTGCCGGTGGTCGGAAGGGCGGCGAGCTGTTTCGGGCCGTTCGCACCCTGGGTGTAGATCCCGTCCACGGCCGCCCACACGAGCCCGTCCTTCGACCAGCCGACGAGCGTGGGCGCCGGCGTAGGGCTGACCTCATCGCTCTTGCCCGAAGCGAAGGTCAAGACCTCGATCTTGCCGCCGCGGATGTACGCGAGGCGATCGCCCGACGGCGAGAGCGATGGCGCAGAGGCTCCCTCCGGTGCGATCACGGTGACGGCGCCGCCTTTTGCGGGCACCACGACCAGGGCGCCTTTGCCGTCCACGTAGTAGATCGACGATGAATCGGCGGACCACTGAAGGGAAGGCGACGACGCGCCGTTCAGCCCGGTCAGCTGCTTTTCGCCGAGCGCATTGGCGGAAGGTGTCGGGCGCGCGGTCGGGCTCGGCGTTGGCGGCGCCGGTGGCTGAGTTACGAAGGTGATGGTCTGAGGCGTGGCCAGGGGTTGGCCCGCCTGCGTGCGTGCGCCAGGACCGATGGTCACCTGGTACTGGGTGTTCGGGGCGAGGTTCCCGCTCGCGGGCTGGACGGCCAGCGTGCGGCTGTTCTGATCCCACGAGTACGTCACCGTGGTCGCGGGCGTGATCTGTGTTGCGCCCTGCGTGGTCTGGTGGTCCATCGGCTGGTTGAACGACACCAGGATCGGCTGCTGGAGGGAAACGCTGCTCTTGCCATCGACGGGACTCTGGATGACGACCGTGTTGAACCCGCCGGTCGGCTGCAGCGCGGTCCATACGACGACAGAAGCGATGAGCACAAGGCCCGCGGCGGCGCCCGCCCACGCGAATCCCCGCGGCCCGAACGCCCGGCGCCACAAGGAGTAGCGCCCCTCGCTCATCGCCCAGGCTTCCTGCATGAGCTGCCGGCGAAGGCCGGTGCGGTATGCGTCGTCGAGCGGAGGCTCCGGGGTCTCAGCGGAGGTGAGCACGGCGACGATGCGCCGAAGGTCGGCGTCCTGGAGGACGTCGTCGAGCTCGGGGTCGTGGTTGGCGCTCAATCGACCGGCCTC
>VBGV01000041.1 GCA_005880755.1 Chloroflexota bacterium | reverse complement strand
GAGCCGTCCCCGTGCCGGAACTCGAGAAGTGCGGCGGCCGCCACATTGCCCACGCCAACCGGGGTGGTGAGGTCGGTGCTCTTGTTGTTCGGATCAAAGCCCACGCTTCGCATCAGCGGGTCGAAGACCGTGGTTGTGCTGTCAGGTAACAGGTCGACCGCCGCGCGATAGGCGGCGTAGCTGATTGCGATCTTCTTGTTGGCCAGAGTCCGCTCTCGAGGAGGTCGCCGAAGCGTTGTGCCAAGACGAGTTCCAATGGCCCGGTGGTCATATGCCGACCAGGCGTCGAAGGCGGCGGTGTGGACGATGGCAAGTGCGCGCGCCACCATCGGTGGCCCGAGCTTGGAGGCGCGCACTCCTTGCAGCGCGGCTTGGTTCCAACTCACCACCGCGCTGTCGTCTGCATGAGGATGCGGCTGGAGGACTTCGCCGAGTAAACCCGAGAGCGGCGCAGGCGAAACGACTACGGCGGCTGCACCAACGCCGGCGCGCACAAGAAATTCGCGCCGGGATAGTGCTGTCGCCGCCGGGGGCCGCGCTGGGCGGCCCCCAAGTTGCAATTTGCTCAGCGGAGCTCGAAATGGCCGGTCAGCATGTGCTCATCCGGCATAGGCATTGTGACGCCGCCTACCACGACCGTCAGTTGGAAATGCTGCGTGGCTACATCGGCCAAAACGCTGACATGGATGGGCTGCGTCTTGCTGCCGTCCATGATCAGGAAGCCGGGGCCTGAGAAGTGGACGATGGTGCCCGTTACCGTGGCGGCCGTCGGCTGTGCCTGCACCTTCATCAGGTGCGACAGCCCGAAAGCCGGCAGTACCCATGCCGAGCGTCCCGCCATGAGGCAGTTGAAGCTGCCGGACGCACCCGACCCCTCGATGGTCACGTTGAAAGCGACTTGAGAGATCGTGGCGGTGCCGCCGCCGCTGAGATGGCGGCTAGACGCGGCCGCGACGGGCGCCGCCGCAATCAGTAGAAGTACCGCGAGACCGCTCGCGAGAACCGCCTTAGTCATCGCTTTCGCCATTCCTGCGGATGTGGAAGACGGTCCGGTTCCCCGGGACCAGCGGATTGGCATCTGCCGCCTCGTTCTGCCAGAAGTCCTCGTGCTCCATGGAGGCCGTGATCCCTTCGAACATGCAGGCTGGAGCGTTCGCGGGTAGGTGGCAGCTCACCGTGAGCGTTCCCCGTCGCCCGTTGCTGTACAGGACTCGCAGCACCGCCAAACCGGAGCTCGGCGTGCCCGCCTCACCGGTGCAGTCGCCGATTGGTAGCGTGCCCACCGCAGGTCGCCAGGAAAGGAGCTCGGTCACGTGATAGTTGCCGCTCCCCGAGAAGCAGCGCGGGTCGTCACTACTATCCACGATGCTCCAGGTCCCGCCCCCGGTCACATTCTTAGAGCACTTGTCGGCGTTCGGGAAAGTTCCGTGTCCCGTCACTGTGATGCGGCCTTCTGCCTTGTGCGGGCCATTGGTGGCTGTGGCCGACGCGCTGCCGCCCTTCACGATGCAGAGCCCATTCGGTTTGGTCGCATCGGCGACCACGTTGATGATGTCCCAGCTCACCCGACCACTGCCTTCGTCGTCGTCGGCGAAGGCCTTGATGGGGTCGAGTGCCGCAGCGGCAACTCCAAGCGCGCCTGCGGCCTTGAGGAGTTGCCTGCGGCTCAGTTTTCGGTCGTCCATCTTGATCCCCCTTTTCAGCTCAAGGTCCGAGCCCGCGGTGAATCGCGCGCGGGCCGATGACAGATGTAAACCCCTGGCGTCACCCCCTCTGGTGGATTGCCTTCTGGCGGGTCGGCAACTCCCTTCTTGAACCAGGGCCGCCCTTGTGCCCTGTCAATCGCTCAAGGCAAATTCATCGTGCTCCTGCGCAAACGTGAAGTCAACGGCTCCGACTACTGCTGGGACTTGGAGCGGTGATCAGGAGGGCTGCCGCGAGGGCACCGACCAGGAGGATCGCGGTACCCCATCCCGTCGCGACAGAGAATCCGTGCACCAAGGCCGCGGCTCGAGGTCCGACGAAGCCAGCCGTCGCGCTGATTGCGATCGTGTTGAGCAGCGCGGTGCCGAGCGAACCGCCGATCTGCGACGCGGTGTTGACGATCGCCGAGGCCACGCCTGCCTCGCGTGGGTCGATGCGCTGGGTCGCGGTGCTGAAGGCGGGCACCATCACGCAAGAGATCCCGAGGCCGAGGAGCACCTCCGCCGGCAGCACGAGCGTCAGGTAGTTGCTGTCTACGTGCAGCTGGGTCAAAAGCGCCATGCCCGCGGCCGCCACCACAGCCCCAGGGGCCATCAACGCACGCGGTGGCACGTGCGGCATCAGGCGGCTCGCGATGAGCCACGAGCCTGCCTGCGAGGCAACGGTCATCGGGAGAAAGGCCAGGCCTGCCTGTAGCGGCGTAAACCGCAGCACGACCTGCAGGTAATAGGTCAGGAAGAGAAACGCGCCGAACATGCCGGCGATTGCAAGCGCCACAGTGATGTAGGCGCCAGCGCGATTGCGCTCGGCAAATATCCGGAGCGGCAGCAGAGGGTTGGGCGTCCGCGCCTCTCGCAAGACGAACATCGCGAGAAGCACGGCACTCACCGCGAGAAGAGCCATGTTGGTCGTGCTCGCGTAGACCAGGGCCACCATGCCGCCGGCCGCGAGCGCTGCCCCCGGCAGGTCGAACCCCCTTCCCGCGCGGCCGCGGGAGGTGGGAAGCGCAATCCAGCCGCCGACTGCGGCGATGACTGCGATAGGCACATTCACGAAGAGGCACCATGGCCGGCGCGCTGATGACGACGCATCGAGCGCTGGTCAGCCATGTCCGCGGCCGCGTTCTCGCCGGGCTGCGTGGCGACCGCCTGGCCGAGGAATACCGGGCGCAGGCACGGCGAGCTTTCGCCCGCCTCGAACGCGGCCTAGGGGACTACGCCGTCAAACGCTAGCCTTCAGCGGGCGGCTTTCAATGCGGCCTTGATGTCCGCGACACCGAAGTAGGCGGTCAGCTTCCGAGCACTGCCGGCCGACCCACCGTAGACGTACTGGATGTTCACTCCGGCCCTGCCCAGCTTCGCGGCCACCTTGCCGAGGGTGCCAGGCGAGTCCGACAGCACGACGGCGAGCACCTCCTCCTCGGTCGTCTGCCAGCCCCGCGCGGCAAAAACCTTCTTCGCCGTGGCCGGCTTGTCGACGATCAGGCGGACGGCCCCGCGGCCACCCTCGGTCGCGCCCATCAGGGCCCCGATGTTCGTCTTCTTCTCACCCAGCGCCGACGCGATCTCGCCGAGCGTTCCCGGCTGGTCCGGAACCCACACTGTCAACTGTTTTGCCCGTGGCATGCCCCCAATCCTCCTGAAGAAACTGCTGAATTCGAGGCAAGTGTAGGCGGCCTTTGCGATTTTGCGCCGCTGGCGCCACCGGAGCGTAGTCCGATGCATCCAGACGCTTCGCTGGCGCCAACGGTGCGGAACGCCATATTAAGAAGACGCGAGGGCTTCCGAGCTCACGCGGAGGCCGAGGCCGACGAGCACCGCGCCCAGCAATCCGTCGACGGCCCGTCGCACGGCTGACCGCCTCAACCAGCGGCTCATCCGTTCCACCGCCAACGTGTACCCGACCAACCACGCCAGTGTGATCAGGCTGAAGTTGATGCCCAGCGCCAGGAGTAACAGAAAGCTAGGGTGTGGTCCGGCGAACGGGGGCAGGAGGCTGATGAAGAACGCGACCATCTTGGCGTTCGAGAGGTTGCTGAGAAAGCCCTGGGCGAATGCCGACTTGGAGGAGAGTCGCGGAACCGACGTAGCGCCCGCGATACCGTCTGGGTCTCGGCGCGTGATCGCGTGGAGCAGAGATCGCACGCCGAGATAGATCAGATACGCCGCTCCCGCGAGGCGTATGGCGAGGAAGAGCGGGGCCGAAGCAGCGAGGATAACCGCCAGCCCCGCGCTGGTGGCCACCGTCCACGTCGCCTGACCCACCGCAACTCCGAGCGCCGTGGCCGCGCCAGTTCGGCGGTCGCCGAGCAGCGTGTTGCGGATGGTGAGCGCAGTGTCCTGTCCTGGCGTGCAGATCACCAGCAGTGAGATACCGACAAACGCGAGGTACTGTCCGAGCCCGATCACGGTCTCATTGTGGGTCAGCCAAAAGGGCCCGAAAGGCTGAGTGTTGTCGCCGGTATTGCGCCAAGAGTGCCCAAATGGCGATTGACCCGGGCCGGCCTACTCCCGGTTAGTTGGAGGAGTACGCCCGGAGGGCGTCGGCCCGGCCTGTGCGGCGCAGTTTGTCGAGTGCGTGCCGTTCGAGCTGGCGCACGGTCTCGCGGCTGGTGCCCAGTCTGCGCGCGACCTCGTCCAGCGCGCGCTGGTGTCCGTCGGTCAGGCCGAACCTGAGCTGGATCACCCGCCGCTCGCGCGGCTCAAGAGTGCCGAGCACGTCGTCGACCTGGTCCTTCAGGTCCGACACAAGCGCGGCCGAGGCGGGGGATTCCGCAGTGGCGTCCTCGATCAGGTGGCCGAGCTCGGTGTCGCCCTCCTCGCCGATCGGCGTCTCGAGCGAGACCGTGTCGCGCGAGGTCTGGCGGAGCGCCTCGACCTCGAGCGTGGTCAGCCCCAGCTCCTCAGCGATCTCCTCATCGGTCGGATGGCGTCCGAGCGAATCGCGAAGCCGGTCGGAGACGCGGACCAGCTTGTTGGTCTGGTCGCCGATGTGGATGGGAAGCCTGATGGTGCGCGCCTGGTCGCCGATCGCTCGCAGGACGGCCTGCCGGATCCACCACGTCGCGTAGGTGGAGAACTTGAACCCGCGCCGGTGGTCGAACTTCGCCACCGCGCGCATCAGCCCGACGTTGCCCTCCTGGATCAGGTCGAGCAGCGGCAAGCCGCGTCCCTGGTACTTCTTGGCGATCGAGACGACGAGCCGCAGGTTGGCTTCCGTCATGCGGCGCCGCGCCGCGTCGGAGCCCTTCTCGATCTGCTTGGCCAGCTCGACCTCCTGCTCCTTGGTCAGCAGGGTGCCGCGACCGATCTCACGCAGATACGTGCCGAGGGCGTCGTCGACTTCTGCCTGGCCCGGCTCGGACGGGGTCTCAGGGCGGTCTTCGATCTCCGCCAGGACGTCGGCGAGGTCGGGCCCCGCTCCCTGGGCGCCGGCCCGGCCTTCATCCTCGGAATCGTCAAGCCACGGTGGGACGTTCGACTGGAGTTGCATGCACATTGGATTTACCCATCGGTCGCTCTGGACAAACCCGCGTAAGGTGGTTTTTCCGGAACCAATTCCCAGGGAGGTATGGCATGAAGGTTGCTTGCGTGCTGGGGCCCAAATTCGAGGATTCCGAGTTCCAGGAGCCATACGACGCGCTCCGCAAGGCGGGTCATGCGGTCACCATCGTCGGACTCGAGGCCGGGGCCGAGCTTCAGGGCGATAAGGGCAAGGTCACGGCGAAGGTCGACAAGTCGTTCCAAGATGTAAAGCCGGAGGATTTCGATGCCCTGCTCATCCCAGGCGGGGGGAGCCCGGACAAGCTCCGCGCCCACGACCAGGCGGTGGCGTTCGTGAAGGCGTTCGTGCAAGCGGGCAAGCCGGTGTTCGCGATCTGCCACGGGCCGCAGCTGCTGCTGAGCGCTGACGAGTACAAGGACCATCGCATGACCGCGTGGAAGACGATCCAGGGCGACTTGAAGAAGGCCGGGGCGAACGTCGTCGACGAGGAGGTCGTGGTGGACCGCAATCTGGTGACCTCACGCCAGCCTTCGGACATCCCGGCCTTCATCCGCGAATCGCTCAAGGTCCTGGAGCAGATCCCGGCCAAGCGCTGAGCGCGATGGGTTGGGTCGATTTCGAGGTCCGCACGCGACGGCGCGCTGAGCTGGTCGATATCACCGAGCGCGTCGCCGAAGCGGTCGCGCGTTCGGGGATAGCCGAGGGAACCTGCCATGTGTTCGTGCCGCACACGACCGCCGGCGTGACGATCAACGAGGGCGCCGACCCCGACGTCGCGGCCGACATCGAATCCCACATGACCGAGCTCGTCCCGAAGGAAGCGGCCTACGAGCACGCGGAGGGCAACTCGGACTCGCACATCAAGACGGTGCTGGTGGGCCCTTCGTGCACGGCTCCGGTGCGCGAAGGCAAGCTCGCCCTCGGGACGTGGCAGGCGATCTTCCTGTGCGAATGGGACGGGCCGCGGACCCGTCGCGTCGAGGTTGCCGTCGCTCGGAGCTAGTTGACCAGCTCCAGGTCGCGGGCGGTCACGACGGTGTTGACCTTCGACTTCGTGCCCAGCTTTTCGCTGATCGAGCGGATGTGGGTGCGCACCGTCGAGTAGCTGATGCCGAGGCGCTGGGCGATCTGCCGGCTGGCCATTCCGTCCGCCAGCAGCTGCAGCACCTCGCGCTCCCGGGGGCTCAGGCTGTCGCGCATGTGCTCCCGGTCGTGGCCCCGGCTCACGAGTCTGGCCACCATCGCCGGCGTGATCAGGCTCATCCCCGCCGCGACCTTCCGGATGGTGTCGATCACGTCCGATGCGGGGCTCGACTTGTGCAGGTAGGCGCTCGCACCGGCTTCGACAGCGGCGAGGCGGGCATCGTCGCTCTCATCGCGGCTCAAAAAGACAAACCTCACGTTCGGGAACGAGTCGCGCATGGCCAGCGCGGCGTCGTGACCCGTGCCATCTCCAAGGTGGAAGTCCATCACGACGACGTCCGCCGACAGCTCCTTCGGCAGTGCCGAGGCCTCACCCACGGATGCGGCCGTCCCGACCACCTCCATGTCTTTCTGTCCGTCGAGCAGCAAGGCCAGGCTCTCAGAGACGAGCTGGTGGTTCTCGACGATGACGACCCGGATCGGCCCACCGTTGCCGCTGCCATTGCCATTGCCATTGCCGTCGCCGTTGCCGTTGCCGTTGAGGCTCGCGACGGGGGGCACCCGTCGCGACTTGAGCATGCTCATCGCAGCCTCAGGACAGCTCGGCGCGCCTGGTCTGGTAGCGGGCCTCCAGCTGAAGCACGACCGCGGCGACGTCCGCGCGCTCGTCGGTGTGGGCCATACGAAGCCGTTCGCGGAAGGTACCGAGCCAACCGCAGATCTCTTCCAGGGTGTCGATCGCGGGCACGTAGAGCGGAAAAGAAGGCAAAGGGGCCAGACCCTCCCTCAGGACCTTGGCCCCTTGCCCGGTCTTTGCCCCCCGGTGGATCGACTCGACTCTGCTGCGCCCCGCAGCCATACCGGCGCCAACGGTAGCCGTAGGAGCGCAAAATTAGGGGTCAAAATTCAATGCCCGAAGTGGACCTGGGGGTGTACTCTCAGGTGTGGAGGCTAGGGTTTTGCGCGACACGTGGCGCGATTGGAGCGAGCTTCCGGGCGAGGATCTGACAACTTCCGCCCTGCCAGAGGTGGCGGGATGGATCTCGATCTACGAGGAACTGGCGTCGGTCCTCCGCTCGGTGATCGCGCGCGCCAACGGAAGCCCTGAATCTGGCGACCTGCAGCGACACCTCGCCTGGATCGAAGACAGGCTCGCCGCCTGGCGCGACCGCCACGCCGAGCTGGCCGGGGTGGTGATCGACCCCAAGGACCACACGCTGACCTATGCGGGGAAGTCGCTGCGTTTGACCCGGCGGGAGGCCCACCTGCTCGACTTCCTCCTCCGCCACCCCAGGCGGCCCTTCACGAGCAAGCAGCTGGCGACACTCGCCTGGCAGAACTCGAGGCTTTCCGACGCCCAGGTCCGGACGTACATCATGCGGTTGCGGAGCAGGCTGCGTGAGATCGGCCTGGAGCATGTGATCACGGTGGTCAGGAACCGCGGCTACGGCGTGACCGCGCCCCTGGTCGTCGGAGGAGTATCGCTATGAGCGAGTCCACGCCTGCCCCTCCGCCCTCAATCGCTGAATCGCTCATCTCCTCCCGCCTGCTGGTGCTGCAGTCCAAGCGCCTGATGCTTGCCTCGCTCGAGCGCCGGCTGCAAAACGAGGCGCTGGAATCGCTGATCGGGCGGGCGGATCGCCTCCGCGAGGAGACCGCGAACGCGCAGGAGCAGTACAGCGCGTCCATGTTGAAATGGGGATCGCCCGAGCGCGCCGGTTACTGGCCGGTGGCTTACTCGCGGCTGGTCGAAACCGCAGACAGGCTGTTCACCAAGATGCGCCGGGCCGTCGTCGACATGCCGCCCGCCGAGAGGTTTCAGCTGGCGGCCGAGGTCGAGATGCTCGAGGTGCTCGTGGAGGGTTGGCGAGAGGCCATCCGAGCCTCAGTGATCGCTGTCGCCTAGAGCCGTCTAGGTCTTCTTAAGCTCCTCCATCACCAGCACCACACCCGCGGGTTGATCGCCGTCTCCGATCGCATGCGCGATCACCCGGCAGCGGATCTCCCTGCCTCTTCGTGTGGTAGCCGTGACGACGAGCTCGTCGTGCAGTGGACGACCGCCCGCTCCCGCCTGGATCAGCTTCCTGAGCTCCTCGGCAGGCAGCCCGATGTCGAGGTTGAAGAACGAATTCCCGACCACCTCATCCGACCGCACGCCCCATAGGTCGGCGGCCCGCTCGTTCCACAACTGGACCCGCATACCTCCGTCGAGCACCGCGGCGCCGACCTCGATGTTGCCGCTGACCGCGAGGAGGAGCGTGTTCAGCCGTTCCACCTCGCGGGTCCGCAGCTGCAGGTCGGTGTTGATGCTGTTCAGCTCGGCGTTGGTCGACTCGAGCTCCTCGTTCAGCGTCTCCAGCTCCTCGTTGGTCGACTGCAGCTCCTCGTTGGTCGTCTCGAGCTCCTCCACGGTGGATTGAAGCTCCTCGTTGGTCGTCTCGAGCTCCTCCTTGTGCGACTGCAGCTCCTGGCCCAAGCGCTCGAGCTCGGAGCGGAGCTGGCTCGCGTGCGTGATGTCCACGTAGTTGAGGACGATTCCCACCAGGGAGTCGTCGTCGTCGATCAAAGGGTCGACGTGTATGTCATACAGCCCCGACGTGCCTTCGCGGCTTGTGATCTCGACGCTCGGCATCGACACGGGACGCCGCTCCCGATTGATCCGGTCGATTGGCGTTCGAAGATCCACCGGCTTGTAGGAAAGCTCGAGATCCTTCAGCGCGCGGCCGAAATCGTCCGCCGGAATCGCGAACAGCTTGCGCGCATGCTGGTTGGCGCTGATCAGGATGCCCGTCGCGTCCACCACGATCTGCGGGTACGGTGTGCCTTCGGTGGTCAGCTCACGCACGCGCAGCTGACGGGCGATGTGATTCGTGGCTTCCTTGCTGCCCGACTGCGCAAGGAGAACGAGCCGGTCTTGAAGGTGAAGCCTGGCCACCTTGGTGAAGATGCGTTCTTTCACGTCTACGGGCGTGAACAGCGCCCCATGCGTGAGCAGCATCTCGGCCCGGCCCAAAAACAGATAACCGTCGTCGTTCAGCGCGTAATGGAACCGGGCCAGGATCCGGCCCTGGGTCTCGGCCATGAAGTAGATGAGCGTGTTGCGGCAGATCAAGAGGTCGAGCCGGGAGATGGGTGCGTCCTGCGTCACGTCGTGGCGGCCGAAGATGATCGTGCGGCGAAGCGCTGCCCGAAACATGAAGCGCTCGCCCTGGCGTTCGAAGTAGCGCAACCGCAGACCGTCGTCCACCGAGGCGAGCTCCTTGGCGGTGTAGCCGCCGCGAGCCTTGGCCAGCGCTTCCTCGTCGACGTCGGTCGCGTAGATCTTGACCCTGTCGACAAAGCTCTCCTCGCCCAGCGCCTCGCAGAGCAGCATCGCCGCGGAATATGCTTCCTCGCCCGATGAGGTGCCAGTGCTCCAGACGCGGATCTCTCCGGTCTTGGCCGCGATCCGAGGAATGACCTTCTCGGCGAGGTAATCCCAGGTTTCCTTGTCGCGGAAGAACTCCGTGACGTTGATCAGGATCTTGTTGAAGAGCGCACCGAACTCTTCGGTGTGGACCTGCAGATAGTCGAGGTAGGCTCGGAAGCTGTCGATGCCGAGCTCCGAGCATCGCAGCGACACGCGGCGGAGCAGGCTCGCGCGCTTGTAGCCGGTGAAGTCGAACCCACGCGTGTCGCGAAGGTGTTCGATGAGCTTCTCGAACTCAGGTCCCGCTTCGAGTGCCATTCTCGAGAGCTTAGCCCTCGATCAGCGTGACGAGCTTGGGGGCGATATCGTTCAGCGGCAGGACGAAGTCGACCGCACCCGTCGTGATCGCGGCGGAAGGCATGCCGAAGAATTCCGACGAAGCCTCGTCCTGGGCGATCACGGTCCCGCCTCGCTGCTTGATCGCGGTCACGCCCATCGCGCCGTCGTGGCCGGAGCCGGTCAGGACGACCGCGATCGCGCGCTCGCCATAGGCGGCGGCCACCGATTCGAACATGAGGTCCGCCGAGGGTCGGACGAAGTTGACGAGCTCGGTATCAGTCAGGGTGAGCGTCCCTTTGCGATTGATCAGCATGTGCTGGTTCGGGGGCGCCAGGTACACATGGTCCGCCTCCAGCTGGATGCCTTCTTCGGCATGCGCGACCGGAAGCCGGGTCTGTCGCCCGATGACCTGCGGCATCAGGCTGCGGTGGCGAGGGTCGACGTGCTGGACGATGACGATGATCGCTCCGAACCCACCCGGCAGCTGGCTGAGAAGCTGGGTCAGGGCGCTGACGCCGCCCGCCGAGGCGGCGATCGCGACTATGTCAAAGGCGGTTTCGGATCGAACCGGGCCGTTCAGCCCGGGCCCGCTTCACGTCTGTGCATCTGTGCCTGCCTACCCCACGAAAACCGGTTCGAATTTGCACCTGCCATCATGCTCTCGATCCGCCCCCGTGGCGCAACGAGGGCGCTTTGCGGTCCACCCGCCTTCCTCCTTAAGATCGACTAGGTGGTGCGGCGGGTGAATTCGCTGGAGCCGAAAACGGTCGGCGACGAGTTCGCGCTGCTTGTGTCATGCGTGGTCGACTACGCGATCTTCATGCTCGATGCGACGGGCAGGATCGTCACCTGGAACGAGGGCGCCCAGCGGATCAAGGGCTACACGGCTGACGAGGTCATCGGCCGCCACTTCTCGATCTTCTACCCACCCGAAGAGGCTCGGAACCGGAAGCCGGACTGGGAGCTCGAGACCGCCAGGCGGGAGGGGCGCTACATGGAGGAAGGGTGGCGGCTCCGCAAGGACGGCACCCGGTTTTGGGCCAGCGTCGTCATCACGGCGCTGAGGGACCAGACCGGCCGGCTGCGAGGCTTCGGCAAAGTCATCCGAGACCTGACCGAGCGCCGCGAGCAAGAAGAAGTGCGCAATTCGGCGCGTGATCGAGAAGAGGCCCGGCTGCGCGCGCACGCTGACCGGATGGCTGAGCTCGAGCGGATCAAAGCGCAATTTCTGAACCTCGCGTCGCATGAGCTCCGCGGACCTCTGACGCTGATCCGGGGCTACAACTCGATGCTGCAGGATGGGTCGATCCCGGCCGGGCAGGTCCCGGCCGTGGCTCGGCTGCTGGAAATCAAGCTGGCGCACGTGGACCTCCTGGTCGAGCAGATGCTGGAAACAGCGCGACTGGAGCACGACTCCTTCGATACCTTCCGGCAACGATTCGATCTGGGCGACGTGGTCCAGGAGCAGCTGGACATCTTCCGGCCAATCTCGCCCGACCACCAATTCATGCTGGATGACGACGGCACCCAGCTGGTCGTCGAAGGTGACCGCGCGCGGATCGCGACCATCATCGCGAACCTCTTCGACAACGCCGTCAAGTATTCGCCGGCGGGCGGCGAGATCTGCTGCACGACGCGCAACCGGGACTCACAGGTCTCGGTGAGCGTTCGTGACCAGGGCCTCGGCATCGCCGCCGAGCACATGCCGAGGCTTTTCACCCGATTCGGCAGGCTGCCGACCGAAGAGAACGTGACCATCAATGGCACCGGACTCGGGCTGTTTCTGTGCAAGGAGATCGCGACGCGCCACGGCGGCGACATCACCGTGAAGTCCGAGCCGGGCGCGGGGAGCGAGTTCACGCTCATCCTTCCGGCCGCCCCCTAGCGGGGGCTTGCCCGCGGGTCCAACCCGTGCGAACATTTGCTCGTAGTGGAGCCGCCCTCCCCGGAAACCATCGAGCTCGGCCTCAACACCGCCGATCCAGCCACGCTCGTCGTCGACCTGAACTGCGCTTTCGCCTCGATCGAGCAGCAGCACGACCCGGCGCTGCGTGGCCGCCCGCTCGCGATCGCGGCTTACGCCACCGACGCCGCCACGATCGTCTCCTCGTCGCGTGAAGCTCGCGACCTCGGGATCAAGACCGGGATGCGCGTGTTCGAGGCCAAGGCGATCTTCCCCTCGATCCTCGTCCGCGAGCCCGACCCGCCGCTATACAGATCTGTCTCGGACAAGCTCATCGAGATCATGCAGCGGCACAGCCCGGACGTGCTGAGGATGTCGATCGACGAGGCGTCGATGAACCTCGCGGGGACACCAGGTTTGAAGAAGCTCGGACCTGAGGGCGTCGCCCGCGCCGTGAAGGCGGCAATCCGCGATGAGGTCGGCGAGTGCGTGACCGCGTCGGTCGGAATCTCGACGTCGATCTGGATGGCCAAGCAGGCGTCCAACCTCGACAAGCGGGACGGCCTGCAGCGAATCGACCACACGAACCTGGTCTCGGTGTTCGAGCGCCTGCGTCTCACCGAGCTGTCGGGCATCGCAGAGGCGTCGGCGCAGAGGCTCGCGCGCGCCGGCATCTTGACGCCGGTTCAATTCCTGCGAGCGACACCTCCGCGCCTCAGGCTCGTGGGCATGCACGCCGAGGTGGCGCGTGGGTGGAGCATGCGGCTGCGTGGATTCGAGGTCGGCGGCTTCGAGACCGCGCGGCGCAAGAGCTACAGCCACTCCCACGTGATGGCCCGCGCGACCGCGTCCCAGGGCGAGCTCGAAGAGCTGCTCATGCGGCTGTCCGACATGGTCGGTAGGAGACTCCGCGCGGCGGGGCGGCGCGGCCGGATTGTCTCGGTCGGAGTCGCCTACCGGCCCGATGAGGGCAATTTCTCGAAGCAGGCGAAGCAGCCGGCCGCGATCGCGACCGGCGACGAGATCTACCAGGCTGCGCTCAAGCTGTTGGCGGCGCGCGACCCGCGCCGGACGGTCGGCACCCTCGGAGTCGGCGTGTCGGGCCTGACGGATGGCGACGCCGGCCAGCTCGACCTCTTCACGCAGGCTGGACGCCCGCAGAGCGAGCGGCTGGAGGCGGCGGTGGATGCGATTCGCGACCGGTTCGGGGAAGAAGCCGTCCAGCGCTCACGGCTACTTGGCAGAGCCCGGGTGGTGAGGGATCGGATCGCGTTTGGCAATACAGGCCACCCGGATGACGCCCCGCCAGAAAAGACGTGACTTATCGGCAGATAGGGGCCACTATATGGACATGGCCTCCAATCGAGAGGAGGCTGCTGGGGCGGCTTGGGAAGGCGCCGACGTCGAGCGACTGATCCTCGGAGAGAATCCGCAAACGCAGTCGCTGGAAGACACGCGCCACTGGGTAGCTGTGTACCGGCACCTCGTGGTGCTCGAGCAGCAGCTTTTTGACCTGCTGGCCAAGATGATCCCGACCATGCCCGGCGAAGCGCAGCGCGAGGCCGAGCAGACGAACCTCCCGGTCCTGGCGTCGCAGGTCGAACGGTTCAGGTACCGCCTCGACTACTGGTCGAAGCGCCAGCGCGAGCTGGAGAAGCACTAGCCGCTTCGATCGCCCCCAGGGCGGCCAGGTCATCGATCGCGGCCATGAAAGGAATGCTTCCGTGATTGGCGCCCGAGCTCGCGTGGGCAATTTCGTGCAGCACGACGCGCGCGAAGTGCCGGCGTGAATCCAGCACCGACCGCTTGACGACGATGTGCGGCGAGTCCCAGACCCCCTCGGTCTCGTAGGCGCCCTCGTCGAGCCGCATCGTGTTCGAGATGCGGATCTCCTTGACTCGTTTCGCGTGGTCACCGGCCAGGCGCACCAGCTCGGGCAGGATCGCCCAGCTCTCGCGTTCGGACTTCTTGAGCTTCGACGGATCGACGAAGTCGTAGGTGAAAGATGCGTTCCAGGCCTGGATGAAACCTCTGATGTCGAGAATGGGGTTGCCGTTGAGGTCGCGCAGGCTCCCGAGGCGCGCCAGCAAGCGGTCGGGGATCACGATCACCTTGTAGCCGTCGGCCCTCGCCTCCTGCACCGTCGCGCCCATCGTGAACAGCTGCTGTGAGGTGACGAAGACGGTCTTGCCCTTGGTCGCGAGGATTCGCACGGCCTGCTCCTGCACGTCGAGCCAGAGGACCTCGTCGTGGTTCGTGCCCGCTGGAATACGTGTCAGGTCTTGCGCGAGCTGCTCCGCGACGACGTCGGAGGAGGCCTTGAGCAGGATTGCTTTCACGCGGTCCTGGTAGGCGCTGCGTCCCACGTTGGTGCGCTCTCGATTCAGCGCGCGCTGCAGCTGAGCGGTGGTCGATGTGATGTTGTACGAGAAAAGGAACTGCTCTTCGAGCGCCACGCGCACGCCCTTGACGTAGATCCGCGCCGGCTGGTCTTCTCGCCGGCGCAAGATGCTGCCGAGCTCTGTGCGTTCCAGCTCCTCGTCGCCGGCGAAGCGGAGAAAGTAATCCCGGGCCGCGGTCATGTCCGCGTCCGGCAGCGCGCGCAGGATGAAATCGGTCCCCTGTCGCTTCGGCTCCGAAGGCGCCGAGATGGCCGCGTGCAGCGTCTTCACGTCGGCGAAGTTGCTCTTGGCGGCACGCTGCAGGGTGATGTCGGCCTGTGGTGTGCGGATCTTCACCTCGATGCCGCGGCGGTAGAACGTGGCGAGCGCATCCTTCAGCCCGACCCCGAACTTGCCGACCACGAGCCCGGACTTGCGGCGCTTCTCGGGATTCTC
>VBGV01000374.1 GCA_005880755.1 Chloroflexota bacterium | reverse complement strand
CTTCTGCCGCGACCTCGGCCGGGACAAGCTTGCGAATGCCGATCTCCAGGTTGGTGGCGGTCAGCGCGAGGCCTTCTGCTGTTGTCTCGATGAGGATGTTGTTGAGGATCGGGAGCGTGGTGCGGCTCGAGATCGCCCGCGAAACGACCTGCAGAGCTTGACCCAGCACCGCCGGCCTGCAGGTCACCTTCATTTGAGCTGTGAGAACTTTGGCATTCACGAAAGTTGTCCCCCGTTGAAAGAGATTCTCTTAATTGAAATCATCCGTAACCGATAACAGTAGGCGCTGTGCAGACTGTGGATGTCGAGATCATTTACAGATCGAAATGGGCGGTGGATAAGGTCTGGGGAATCGTAGTGGGGACCACGCGTGCCTGTGGAGTCGATGGGGACGAGATGACCCGCTGGCGTCCATCCCACCCAAATCCCAAGCCGGTTCTTGAAACCTGTGGATACGCTCACTGCACGTAGAGCTTTTCGCGGATCGACTGCACCTCGTATCGAAGGCGCTCGTCTTCTTTCAGCTCGTTGGCGATCTTCTCGATCGAGTGGAGCGCGGTGGTGTGGTCTCGACCACCAAACGCCTTCCCAATCGCCGGCAGTGACGAAGGCGTCTCCTCGCGCACGAGGTACATCGCGACCTGACGCGGGAAGACGATGTGCTTGTCACGCCGCTTGCCTTTCATATCGTCGAGCGTGACGTTGTAGTAGTCGGCGACCAGGACCTGGATCCGCTCGACGTTGATGGGCTTGCGGGTGCTGGCGGGGATGATGTCTGAGAGAAGGCGCGCCGCCTCCTCCTCGTCGACCTGCCTCTGATGCACCGCGGCGAAGGCCTGGACACGAGTCAACGCGCCCTCCAGCTCGCGGATGTTGCGCTGGACCTTGTGCGCGATGAAGTTCAACACCTCTTCCGGAATCAGGCCTCCGTTGTCGCCGAGCTTGGAATGAAGGATCGCGAGGCGAGTCTCGAAATCCGGAGGCTGGATGTCGGCGATGAGACCCCACTCAAACCTCGAACGCAAGCGGTCCTCGAGCGTGGGAATTTCCTTGGGCGGACGGTCGGACGAGATGACGATCTGCTTGTTGATCTCGTGCAGCGCATTGAAGGTGTGGAAGAACTCTTCCTTGGTGCGGTCCTTGCCGGCGAGGAACTGCACGTCGTCGATCAGCAGCACGTCGACAGTTCGGTACTTGTGGCGGAACTCTCCCATGCGCGCGGTCGCGATCGAGCTGATCACCTCGTTGGTGAACTGCTCGGACGTCAGGTAGACGACGCGCTTGCGTGGAAAACGGTCGTGCACCTCATGGCCGATGGCATGCATGAGGTGGGTCTTGCCCAACCCCACACCTCCGTAGAGGAAGAGCGGGTTGTAGCTGTCACCTGGAGCCTCGGCGACGGCTTTCGCGGCGGCGTGCGCGAACTGCGAGTTATGACCGACCACGAATGATGAGAACCGAAAGCGTGCGTTGAGCTCGGAGGGCGTGACGACCGCTACCTCGGCGATCACCTCCGGCGCGTTGTCGTGACCGTTGTCTCCATTGCGGGAGTCGTCGCCTTCGAACAACGTGTGTGCCGGGCGGTGGCCGGTTGGAGCGATCACAAAATCGATGTCGACCTCGGAGCCGGTGACGGCCTGCAGCGTTTCCTGGATCAATCCCGAGAACCGGTCCTCGAGCCAATCCTTGGCGAGCTTGCTCGGCACGCCGATCCGGAATGTGCCCCCGTCAGCTGAGACGACCGATGTGTTCTTGAGCCACATGTCGTAGGTGCGTTTGGCAAGCTGAAAACGCAGCTCTTCTTGCACCTGCGACCAGATCTGGTCCTGGTTCACCCCACCTCCTCCTTGATTGCGCCGATCCACGGGCTGTGGATCGGTCCCGCCACCCCTGTGGAGCGCGACCGCGCCCCCTCTGCAAATCCTGTGGACAATCTGGGGTCAACTGTCCCGTCCCCGGTGGCCGCGTTCTCGCCCGGACAGCGACCTTTGAATCGCGCTGCCGGCGACCGCGGATTCAACCGAAGCTCTTCGAGCATGAGCTCCGCCTCCTTGGTGCCTGTGGAAAAGAGCGGACCGGATTTCCACAGGTTGGCGGCGCCGACCTGTCCGAAATCCCCTATCCGGTCGATCCCGAAATATGGAAGCGGGGTTGTATGACTAAGTGTTGCTAAGCCTATAAATATTGGTGGGACCAACAGGTGCAATCTGTACTGGGGCGTTGATTTGACGCGATGCTTGGCTGCTTCCGGCCGCGCACTATAGCACTGGCCTGTGGATACCGCAAGGCACATTGGTCATGTGATGAGGTGATAGAGCCGGTATCACGAGGATGATTGGTTGGCTCCGCTACACTGGCCCGATCAAAAGGACATATCAACCCAAGAAACGCTATCGCCGGCGCGTCCATGGCTTCCTGCGCCGGATGAGCACTCGGGGTGGGGCACGGGTGCTTCGCAATCGCCGCCGAAAAGGCCGAGAGCGGCTGGCCTCTTAGCCGCCATTCGCGACGCCGGTAGCAGGGTCGCGGGCGGGGCTCGTTCAGTGTGAAGAGACGATTGCGGCTGCGCCGGCGCTCGGACTTCCAGTCGGCGGTCAGCGGCCGGCGGTTTCACAGCGGGCGAGCCCTGGTCGGTTTCGCCGTGCCGAGCCAAGCGGTCGAGACGCGCGTCGGCGTCACAGTCAGCCGGGCGGTCAAGGGGTCGGTAGCCCGGAACCGTGCGCGGCGCCGCCTGCGCGAAGTCGCGCGCGCCGGGCTGCTGAGTGCTGATTCGCCCCTGCACCAGGTGGGAATACGATATGACGTGGTCCTGATCGCCCGCCCGGCGGCGCTCGAGGTGTCGTTCGCCGACCTGAAGGCGGAGGCGGCGCTGGCTGCGTTCAGGCTCGCCAAGTTCAAGCCATGACGAAACTTCTCCTGCTGCTGATCCGCGGTTATCAACTGACGCTGGC
>VBGV01000373.1 GCA_005880755.1 Chloroflexota bacterium | reverse complement strand
CGCCGTCGTCGCTGACGCGGATCGAGGTCTTCCCCGCACCCCGCGCGTCGATGCTGATCCGCCTTGCACCCGCGTCGAGGGCGTTCTCGACGAGCTCCTTGACGACCGACGCCGGGCGTTCGATCACCTCGCCCGCGGCGATCGCGTCCGCGACTTCGGGGGCCAGCATCTGGATCACGGGATGAGCTTCGCCCGCAGCTGGTAGAGCTTCTGCAGCGCCTCGAGCGGGCTGAGGGAGGCCGGATCGATCTCCTCGAGCTCCTTGCGCAATGGATCCGAAGCTATCTCGATCGGCAAGCCCAGCTGAAACTCCGGCGGCTCGAGCGGCCGCTGGCGTTCCAGGTCGGCCAGCACGTCACGGGCGCGGGCGATGACACCTGACGGCAGCCCCGCCACCGCTGCGACGTGAATCCCATAAGAGCGGTCTGCCCCGCCGGGAACCACGCGGTGCAGGAAACGCACCGTGTCCCCTTCCTCGAGCACCTCCACGCGTTGGTTGCGCACGCGCGGCAGCCTCTCCGCCAGAGCCGTGAGCTCGTGGTAGTGGGTCGCGAATAGCGTCCGGCAGCCTAGCTTCGGCGCGTCATGCAGGTGCTCGACCACCGCCTGCGCGATCGAGACGCCGTCGTAGGTCGAGGTCCCCCTCCCCACCTCGTCGAAGATCACGAGCGACGATCGCGTGGCGTGGTTGAGGATGTACGCCGTCTCGGTCATCTCCACCATGAACGTGGACATCCCCGCGGTGATGTCGTCGTGGGCGCCCACTCGGGTGAAGACGCGGTCCGCGAGTCCGATTACCGCGCGCTCAGCAGGCACGAAGCTGCCACATTGCGCCAGCAGCACGATCATCGCCGCCTGCCGGAGGTAGGTCGATTTGCCAGCCATGTTGGGCCCGGTGAGGACGACGATCTGCGCATCGTCAGGGTCCAGCTCCAGGTCGTTGGCGACGAACACCCCGGCCGGCAGTCCCCGTTCGACCAGCGGATGGCGACCGCCTCTGATGTTGAGCTGCACGCCGGCGTTGACCTCGGGCCTCCTCCATCCGTGCTCTGCCGCGGCGGCAGCGAGGCTGAGCAAAGCGTCGACCATGCCCATCGCGTGCGCGGTCGCTCGGAGCAGGGGCGCCGCTCCTGCCACTGCCTCCCTGAGCTCGTGCAGGATCTCGAGCTCGCGAGCGGCGATTCGCTCCTGGGCGGTCAGCACGATCGCTTCCTGCTCTTTCAGCTCCGGGGTGATGTAACGCTCGCCGCCCACCAGCGTCTGCTTGCGCACGTAATCGTCGGGCAGCGTGGCCGTGTTCGCGTGGCTGACCTCGATGTAGTAGCCGAAGACCTTGTTGAAACCAACCTTCAGCGAGCGGATGCCGCTGCGCTTGCGCTCGGCCGCTTCGAGCTTGGCGATCCACTCTCGCGCCGCCCGCGACCCGTCGGAGATGGCGTCCAGGTCTGCGTCGTATCCCGACCGGATGACTCCGCCGTCGCGAGCGTTCAACGGCGGATCTTCGACCAGGGCGCGCGCGAGGATGTCCACCAGCTCCGGCGCGGCGCTGACCTGGCCGGCCAGCTCTCGCGTGACCAGGGCCGAGCACGCGCTGAGCGCTTCCTGGACGGCCGGGACGGCTTCCAGGGACCGGCGGAGGCCGACGAGCTCGCGAGCCGTCGCGTGGCCCTGGGCAGATCGCGCAACAAGCCGCTCGAGATCGCCGACCGGCTTCAACGCGACTTGCAGGAGGTCACGTTGAGGCGCGCTCGAGACGAGCTCGTCCACCGCCGCCAGGCGCAGCTCGATCGACTCCGCGTCACGAAGCGGAGCGCCCAACCAGGAACGCAGCTGCCTCGCGCCGACCGGGGTTGACGTGCGGTCGACCAGGTCGACCAGCGCGGGCAGCTCTAGGTTTCGAACCGTCGCCGCATCGAGCGGCATGGTCGCGTCGGGCGAATAGGTCCGCACGCTGAAGACGCCCGGCCCGAGACGGGTCTGGTTCTGTTTCAGGTAGTCCAGCACGACACCCGCCGCGCCCACGGCCAGGGGCGCGTCCTGGGCCCCGACCGAGGCTGGAAATGCAATTCCCAGCATGTCCTTCAGGCGCTGTTCGCCGCGGACGGGATCGAACCGGTACTCCTCGATCTCGGGAGGCGTGAGCAGCTCGGCCGGGGCGAGACGTTCGATCTCGGACTGCAGGCGCTCTCGGGGGAGCTGGCAGAGCAACAGCTCGCCGGTCGAGACCTCGCACGCAGCGATGCCCGCCTCGGTTCCCTTGCTCCAGGCGGCGACGAGGTAGTTCGGCTTCGACGGCTCCAGGTAAGCCTCTTCGACCACGGTGCCCGGGGTCAGGACGCGCGTGACGTCCCGCCGCACGATCTTGTTCTTGCTCGCTGCCTCGACCTGATCGCAGATGACGACCTTGTGCCCCGCGCGCAGCAGCTTGCCGACGTAAGCCTGCCACGCGTGGTGCGGCACTCCACACATCGGTGCGCGGCCTGCCTTGCCCAGGGGCCGCGACGTCAGCTGCACACCCATGATCGGCGCCGCGGCCTCCGCGTCGTCGAAGAAGATCTCGTAGAAGTCGCCGAGCCGGAAGAGGAGGATCCCGTCGGGGTGTTTCTCTTTGGCCTCCCGGTACTGCCGCATGACCGGGGTGGCTGGGACGTTCACGCAGCCGGCATGCCTGTGAGCTGGCCGGCGGTGGCCCGCAGGACGCGGATATTGACGACATCGCCCGGCGCGATGCCACCGGCGCGGAGGACGTTGGCCCGCTTGCCCTGCCGGATGCGCCCGTAAGGACGATTGAGCTCGTCGCGGCCCTCGATCAAAACCTCAGCGTCGCGACCGATCCAACGCGCGGTCTTGCGCGCCGCAATGTCGCGCTGCAGTGCGAGCAGGTCGTTCAAGCGGCGCAGCTTCTCGTCCTGTGGCACCTCGTCGACCATTCGAGTCGCCGCATACGTCCCTGGCCTCGGCGAATACATCGCGATGTGCACGACATCGAACTCCATCTCCTCGACCAGCGCACGTGTGTTGAGGTAAGCGGCCTCCGACTCGCCGGGAAAGCCCACGATGACGTCCGTCACGAGGCCGAGGTCGGGCATCAAACGCCTGGCGTTGGCGACGATCGAGCGGTAGTGGCGCGTTTGGTAGCCGCGGGCCATGCGCTTCAGCACGATGTCGTCGCCCGATTGGATCGGCAGCTGCAGCTCGCGACACACGATGTCGCTGGCCGCCATCACCTCGAGCAGCTCGGGCTCGAGATCCTGCGGGTGCGATGTCATGAAGCGCAGTCTCTTCAGACCTGGAATCCGCTCCACCTCGCGAACCAGTGCGGCAAGTCCACCCTGACCATCCGGGTCGTGATAGTCGTCGACGTTCTGACCGAGCAGGACGACCTCCTTCGCTCCTTCCACGACCGCCTGGCGGCACTCGGCCACGACGGCTTCGAGGGGCACGTGCTTCTCCCGACCGCGGACGCGCGGGACGATGCAGAACGTGCAGTTGTGGTCGCATCCCTGGATCACGCGCACGTAGTGGCTGACCCCGGTCCGGCCCGCATGCGGGAGGGCCTCGCCTTGCGAGTAGTCATAACGCGCCTCCAGGTTCGCAACGAAGTCCTCGTAGTCGCCGATGGGAACGACGGCATCGAGGTG
>VBGV01000040.1 GCA_005880755.1 Chloroflexota bacterium | reverse complement strand
TTCGGCTGGATTCCCCGCCGAGCGTCCGCCTACTTGCCGCAGGCGACGGCCTTGATCGTGTTGATCGCGCTGGGCATCGAGCTGTGGGCCGGCGCGACGCTCACCACCTTCTTCGGCGGCGCCCTGGTGCAGGATCGGTTCGCGCTGTTTGCCAAGGCGGTGGCGCTGCTGACGGCCGCCGTCGCGCTCGCGGCGACCGACTGGACGGCCGAAGACTCGCTCCACCTCGGCCTCGCGATGCCGCTCCTGGCCTCGTTTGGGATCATGGTCGCCGCCTCCGCGGCCGACCTGGTCGGGCTGTGGGCGGGCCTCGAGCTGGCGGCCGCGGCGGGGGTGGTGCTCGTCTCCCTGCGGCGGCCGGACCTCGGCCTGCGGCTGCTCGTGGTCGGCGGTGTCGCGAGCACGCTCATCGTGGTCGGCCTGGCGTTCGTCTACGCCACGACCGGAAACGCCGACCTGACCGCGATCCGCGACGTCCTCATGAGCCACACGCCCACCCTCGCCCTGGCGATCCCGATGCTGCTCCTGCTCGGCGGGCTGGCCCTGCGCGCGGGGCTCGCACCCTTCCACGTCGGTGTGCTGCCGGTTGGACTCGGGGCTTCGCCTCTCGGAGCGGGGCTGGTCATCGGGTTGGTCGCGGTGGCCGCCGCGTTGGTGGCGGTCAAGCTGGCCGCCGCCCTCATCCCCATTCCTGCGGTCTACGTGCCGTACGCCAACGTGATCGCGGCGCTGGCGATGCTCGGCGGGGGCGCGGCGGCCCTGGCGGTCCGGTCGCCGCGGCCGCGCCTCGCGTACCTTGCGGTGGGCCAGCTTGGGTGGGTGGCGGCGGGCCTGGTTACCCACTTCCGATCCGGCACGGCGGCGGCGCTGTTCCTGCTGGGCGCGTTCGCGGTCGCGGCCACGTGCGGTCCCGCGCTCCTGGGCCGCGCCGAGGGCGGCGAGCCGGCGATCGCCGGCTTCGGGTCGATCCGCCCCGTGCGGGCGGCAGGTGTTGGACTGGCCATGCTTTCGCTTGCCGGCGCGCCCCCGCTGGCCGGCTTCTTCGGCGAGCTCGCAGTCGCCGCGGCGCTCGCCCAGAGCGGGAACTTCGTGCTCCTCGGCCTCGGCCTGCTGGGTTCGGTGATGAGCTTGGCGGCGGTCGTGGGCACCTTGCGCGTCCTCTATATACAGAGCCCGCTGGAGGAGTCGCGGAGGGGTGCCGCGGCGGCGCTGCCGACAGTGACCGCCTTCTCGACCGCCGGCGGGGTGGCCTTCTGCCTGGTGATCGCGGCTTACGGCGCGTTCGGCTACCCGATCCTGGGCCTGGCCGACCAGGGAGCGGAAGCGCTGGGCCTTCGGTAGCCTCACGTAGTCAGGCACCCTCTCCCCACAGGGGAGAGGGATGTGGGGTGAGGGGCGTAAACTCCCACCCACCGAACTCACCACGCGTCGTACCAAACGTCCTGGAGGTCCCGCCTGGCCGCGCACAAGAAGCGCCCTCGGGCTCGCACCGGAGCCCGTGCCCGCGGTCGCCGAGTCACCAAGCGACGGTCGCACCACTGGCTGATGCGCATGTCGCTCGTGGCCTTGATCGTCATCTCGACGGTCGGGCTCGTCGGCACGGGCGCGACGATCGGCATCGTCGACTACTTCGCCGGTGACCTGCCCTCGATCAATGCCATCCAGACCTCGAACCTCATCCAGACCACGCGCATCCTCGATCGCAACGGAGACTTGATCGAAGCGCTCTATCACGAGAATCGAACTGTGGTTCCGCTGGGCAAGATCAGTCTCAAGCTGCAGCGCGCGACCATCGACACCGAGGACCGCACGTTCTACAACAACTCCGGCGTCGACTACCGGCGCCTGGCGATCGCCATCGTCTACGACCTCACTCAGCACACCTCGACGCTGGGTGGTTCGACCATCACGCAGCAGGTCGTCAAAAACGACGTGCTCGACACCGAAGAGGCGCAGAGCCGCACGGTCAGCCGCAAGTTTCGCGAGCTATTGCTCGCCGAAGAGATGGAGCGGCGATACACGAAGCAGCAGATCCTCGAGCTGTACCTGAACACGATCAACTACGGCAACGGTGCGTACGGAGCCGAGGCCGCCGCGGTCACGTATTTCCAGGTCCACGCGAGCGACCTGACGTGGGCTCAGGCGAGCTTCTTGGCCGGGCTGCCCCAGGCGCCGAGCAGCTACAACCCGTTCGGCACGCCCGACCAACAGCTGGCGGCGATGGACAGGTGGGGTCAGGTGCTGGACGGCATGGTCGCGGTCGGCGACCTGCGGCGTTCGGAGGCGGACGCCATCTACGCGAGCGACCTGCTGACGAAGATGGTCGCCGCGCGCAAATCGATGCCCGCCGCGCACAACGCGCTGACCGCGCACTTCGTGGACTACATCGAGCACTACATCAAGCAGCGCTACGGCGAGCAGGCCCTGTACGAGGGTGGCCTGCAGATCACGACGACGCTCGACCTCAAGACCCAGGCCACGGCGGACAAGTGGGTCAAGGCCGGCGTGAACACCTATGCAAGACGCGGGGTCAACAACGGCGCGATGCTCGTGATGAATCCTTCTGATGGCGAGATCCTCGCCATGGTGGGCAGCGCCGACTACTACAACGCCTCGATCCGCGGGCAGATCAACCTGACCGGGATGGACCCGCTCGGCTGGCGCGGCGTGGGCTCGTCCTTCAAGGTTTACACGTACGGCGCCGCCCTGCAGGCGGGCATCGTCACGCCCGCGTCGCTCGTCAACGACCAGACCGGCGTCATCGGCGGACACTCGTTCAGCGACTGGGATGGCAAGCACGAGGGCTACATACCGCTGCGCAAGGCGCTGGCGGAATCGCGCAATCTGCCCGCGCTGTGGACGTATTCGCTCGCGGGTGGCGACCGGATCGTGTCTTTCATGCACAACCTCGGCGTGACCGCGCAGATCGAAAACCCGGAAGGGGTGGCCACGACGCTCGGTCATGACGCGCTGTCGATGTCGGAGCACCTCGCCGCGTACTCGGCGTTCGACAACGGCGGGTATCGGGTCAGCCCGCACGCGGTCCTTCGCGTGACGGACGCGAGCGGCAAGGTGCTCGAAGCTCTGGACGCGAGCGCCGGACGCCCCCAGGTCATCAGCCCGGAGCTCGGCTACATGATGACCGACCTGCTGCGCGGACCCGTGAAGCTGTACCTCGGCGGCCTCGGGTCGCGCCCGGTGGCGGGAAAGTCGGGGACGACGGAGGCCTACACGGGCTCGATCTTCATCGGCTACACGCCGGACATCGCGGTGGCCGCGTCCCTCATGCACATCGACGCCGGTGCGACGTGCAACTCCGGCTACGCGTATCTCGCCACCAACTTCCCTCCGTCCGGATGGCAGTGTCCGACGTCGGTCCTGTTCGGCGAGAACGTTGGCATCTCGGTCTGGAAGCCCTTCCTCGAGGAGTACTACGCCTCGCATCCGTGGCCGGCGATGTGGGCGCAGCCCGCAGGCGTGGTGACTCGCCAGGTGTGCTCGTATGACGGGGGGTATGTGGCGAGCGGCGGGTACACCGAGATCTTTCTCAAGGGGTCCGGCGAGCCGCGGTACCCATGCGGCGCGAATCCGTACCCGGGCCAGAAGCCGTACACGCCGCCCGTGCCTTCGCCTTCGCCGGCGCCGACGCCGACAGGGACGCCCTCGCCACACTAGTCGCCATGCGGCTGCAGCGGAGCGGCGTCATCGCCGGTCTGGCCTATCTCGTCGTCGGCCTGGCGTGGATCTGGATCACGCAGCCGCCGCTGTACCTGATCGCGTGGCTGTTCGTGGTCGCGGTCGCAGGCTCGTACATCCCGGGCGAGGCGAACCAGGTGTCGCTGGCGCGCGCATATCTCGCCGTGCCGGCGCTGGCGTATGCGATCACCGGTCGCTTCGCGCTGCTTGCGGTGGTGGTCGCGGTGGCCGGCCTGACAGACCTGGTTGACGGCACCGTCGCTCGGCGATTTGGGCGTCCTTCACAGTTCGGCGGCGCGCTCGACCCGGTGGTCGACGGTGTGTTCATGGGTGCGTTGTGCGTCGGCCTGGCGGTTGGCGGCTACATACCCCTTTGGCTGGCGCTGGTCGTGATTGCGCGTTATCTGCTGCCGGCGCTCGCGGGTGGGCTGTTGATCGCGTCGGGTCGCCGGCCCGAGCTGCGCCATACCCTGACGGGCCAGATCTCGACGGTTTTGATCCTCGTCCTGATCGGCGGCGTGTGCCTGTTCCGAGGTCTCAACCAGGATTCAAGCGGGCTGCTGAACGCCGCGGAGGTGGTGATTCCGATCGCGACGCTCGCCACGTACGTCCACCTGGGCTTCGCGCTCCGGCGTCCGATCAGCGCACCGACGCCCGGGTAAGATGGCGGGTGGTCGCGCTAAGTGGGGTGCTGGCGGTACCCTGCACCGGCAATCCGCCTTAGCCGGACCGAATTCCATCGCTGAGGTCTGGGTTCTCAGAACCGGCCGCGGCAAACGGCGTTGAAGGTCGGGACCTGCGCAGCCCGGGTCTCCGAACCCCGTCAGGTCCGGAAGGAAGCAGCGGTAAGGAGGAAACCTGGGGGTGCCGCAGCCATCCTGGCCCGAGCCGCGAACCGTGGTGCGGCCTGGGGGTCTTCGATCGAAGCGGGGGTGCGCGGCCACTTTGATGCTTGATGCCTGAATACCAGTCCCTCTACCGCAAGTACCGCTCGCAGACGTTTGCCGACCTGGTGGGTCAGGACGCCTCCTCGCGAGCACTGCAGGGCGCGATCATCTCCGGTCGCGTCGCGCACGCATACCTTTTCAGCGGTTCGCGCGGCACGGGTAAGACTTCCGCGGCGCGCCTGCTCGCCAAGTCGCTGAACTGCACGGGGCGGCCGCGCTCATCTGCAGAGCCCTGCAATAAGTGCGAGTCGTGTCTCGACGTGATGAGTGGATCTGCCCTCGACCTGATCGAGATCGACGCCGCGTCCAACCGCGGCATCGACGACGTGCGTGACCTGCGTGAGAAGGTCAACCTTGCTCCCGCCCGCGGACCGTACAAGGTCTACATCATCGACGAGGCGCATGGCCTCACCGGGGACGCGTTCAACGCGCTGTTGAAGACGCTCGAGGAACCACCGCCGCACGCGGTCTTCGTCCTGTGCACGACCGACGCGCAGAAGATGCCACTCACGGTCATCGGCCGCTGCCAGCATTTCGTTTTTCGCCGTCACAGCGAGGAGCAGATCATCGGGCGGCTGACGCACATCGCCAAGGCGGAGAAGGTGGCGGTCGATCCCGAGGCGATGCAGCTGATCGCGCGCACGGCGCAGGGTTCGATGCGCGACGCGGTCGGTCTGCTGGACCAGCTGGTGCCGCTTGCCTCGGGTCCGATCAGTCTCGAGGGGGCGCGGTCGCTGTTGGGCATCGCGGACCCGCGAGTGCTCGATTCGTTGCTCGATCACGTGCTGGGTGGCGAGGCGGCTTCGGCGCTCGATGAGCTCAATCGCATTTACGCGGCGGGTGGAGAGCTCCGCCAGGTCGTGCGCGGGTTGATGGAGGGTTGTCGCGACCGTCTCGTCGCGGCTTTGACCAAGCGCGACCAGGTCGCGGCGCGGCGATTGTCTTCCGTGCTCGATGCGCTGCTGCATCTCGATGGCGAGGTGCGGCGTCACGCGGAGCCGCGGTTGTTGGTGGAGGCGACACTCGCGCGACTTGCGGTCGAGGCCGAAACGACCGAGCAAATCCCTCCAGCCCCACCAGCCCCTCCGGCGCTTCGCGCCACACCGGCGCCTTCAGCGCCGCCCCCACAAGGTGGGGAGGAGTTGCGTCCTGCTGTTGCTGCGCCCGTGACGGGGTGGTCGGAGGTGCTCGAGAAATTGAATCGCACCGTGCGGGCCGCTTATCTCGATGCGCAGCCCGAGGTCGATGGATCGATGCTTGTGTTGTGGTTTCGCTACGGCTTCCATCACAAGAAAGCGCAAGAGCAAGCCGCGCAGCTCATGCCACACGTGCGTGCGTGGTTGGGTGACGACGTGAAGATCGACTACCGGCTCCGCGACACCGAAACGTCGAAACCGGGTCCGCGCTCGGCGAGCCCGGAAGATGATCCCTTCGTGCGCGAGATCGTGAAACGTTTCGACGGTCGCGTGACGAGGGTGAAGGAAGTGTCGGAGTGAAGGACCCGCTCAAGATGCTGCGCCAGGTCCAGCAGATGCAGGACCGTATGAACAAGGTGCAGAAAGAGCTCGAGTCAGAAACCGTGGAGGCGAGTGCGGGCGGCGGCGCGGTCACGGTCGTCGCCACCGGCGCGCAAAAGCTCGTCTCCGTGCGCATCGACCCCGAAGCGGCAGGCGATCCCGAGATGCTGCAGGACCTGATCGTCGCGGCCGTCAACGAGGCGATGGAGCGCTCGAAAGAGATGGCCTCGGCAAAGATGCAATCGGTCGCGGCCGGTTTGGGACTTCCGCCCGGCCTGGTCTGAGTCTGCATGCCACAACTTCCTGAACCGCTGGAGCGGCTGATCCAGGAGCTCTCCCGACTCCCCGGCATCGGCCCGAAGACCGCGCAGCGCCTGGCTTTCCATCTCCTGCGGGTGGATCGGGTGCGAGCGGATTCGCTGGCCCAGGCGATCGAAGACGTGAAGGCGCGGATCGGCTACTGCGAGCGCTGCTACAACATCGCGGAAGGTCCGCTCTGCGCGATCTGCGCGTCGCCGCGGCGCGACCCCTCGGTCCTGTGCGTGGTCGAGTCGGCGTTCGACGTCCTGGCGATCGAGCGCACGTCGGAGTTCAGCGGCCTGTACTTCGTGCTCCATGGGGTGATCTCG
>VBGV01000371.1 GCA_005880755.1 Chloroflexota bacterium | reverse complement strand
CCATCTTAACCCCGCCTTTAGGCGGGAACCCGTCAAAGAGCCGCGTGAGGCGGCGGATTGCCTAGTACCACAGAGGTCTCGATCTGGCGATCCGGAATCGTCCAGTAGTTCTTGAGCAATGTCGTCTTGTGTTCGGGTGAGGCGAGCTCGAAGCCGTGACGGCGATAAAAGTTGATGGCCCAGCCGGCAGCTGACCAGGTACCAACCAGCATCGGTCGCTTGCTCAGGCCCCGCAGGTGCTCGAGCAGCGCACCTCCGACGCCGTGTCGCTGACTGTCAGGAAGGACATAGGCGTGGCGAATGAGATCGACGTCGCGCACCGGCTGGATTCCCATGATGCCGAGCAACACGCCGTCCAGCTCGTAGCCCCAGAACGCAACCCCGGAGGCGATCTCATGATCGAGCTCGCTTGACGACATGTACGGCTCGTGCCAGCGATCGGCGGGGATGACGCCGCGGTACGCAGTCGCGGCGCTGTTGATGATTGCGAGGATGGCTCCGCGCTCGTCGCCGCGACAAGGCCGAATCCTGCTCATGAGTACCTCGGAATCCTACGAGCACGATGAGCCGCAACGAAGTCACTTGACTCGAACAGCAATGAGGGTCACAGTGATAAATGCGCACGGCGCAGGAGTACCCCACGGACAACAAGAGGTCGACCGCAAGGCGGACCGGGAGCGATCGGCGCGGCAATGAGCGCCGAGCGCGACTCCCGGGGGGTCCTCTGAACCTTGGGCGGGCACTGGCCGTCGCACGGGAGCGCAGAACAGCACTCCGCCGGATCGAGTTACGGCGCGGCCCACTGGATCGTCGGGCGCCATATCCGCGCTTTCTGGACGACTCGCTCCAGACAATCGCGGTCAGCTGATCCAACCAGGGTCCGTTAGCCAAGCGGACCGCCAACCTCTTGTCATCCTCGGTTCGGGGATGTCGGGGGGCGTCGCGGCCAAGACTTTGCGCGAGGGAGGTTATGACGGCCGCCTGGTTCTGATCGGGCACGAGCCCACCCCGCCGTTTGGCCGTCCACCGCTCTCGAAGACGTATCTACGCGGTGAGGAGTCGCTGTCGGGCTGGCTTGTCAACCCAGACAAGTGGTACGAGTCCAACCGCGTCGAGCTGATCGCCGCCACGGCCATGGGCGTCAACGTTCCCATGCGTCAGGTCGAGCTGGATGCTGGAAGGTCCATCGCATTCGGCAAGCTGTTGATCACCACCGGCGGCGAGAACAGGCAACTGGATCTCGCTGGCGCAAAGCTCCCTGGCGTCTTCCAGCTCAGGACGGTGGCCGACAGCGATGCGATCAAAGAAGCCGCCCACCGCGGCGCTCGAGCCCTGGTGGTTGGCATGGGATTCATCGGTTGCGAGGTCACGGCCTCGTTGACGCAGATGGGTGTAAAGGTGACCAGCGTTTTGCCTGGCGCGGCTCCGCTCGAATCTGTCCTCGGCCCTGAGATGGGAGCGCTCATGGCGGGCATCCATCGCGACGCCGGCGTGGAGCTTGTCGCCGGCGATGAAGTCGTTCGCTTCGAAGGCGCGAATCGGGTCGAACGCGCGATCACAAGGAATGGGCGCAAGCTCACGTGCGATCTCGCCGTCGTCGCAGTTGGCATCCGACCGACCGTGGACATTCTCAAGGACTCAGGAGTGGCGGTTGACAACGGCATTCTGGTCGACGCCATGTGCCGGACCAACGTCCCGGGGATATTCGCGGCCGGCGATGTGGCCAACCATCTGCATCCGCTGTTCGGCCGCATCCGCGTGGAGCATTACAACAACGCGGAGAAGCAGGGGGCGGCCGCAGCCAGGTCCATGCTGGGTTCAGACTCTGCGTACGGATATGTCCATACGTTCTGGTCGGACCAGTACCGACATAAGCTCGAGTACGTCGGCCACGTTCGCAAATGGGACCGCTTCGTAGTCCGGGGTTCGCTGAGAGATCGGAAGATCGTCGGTTTTTACCTGACGGACGGCGTGTTACGGGCGGCGGTCGGCCTCGACCGGGGCGGTGATCCTGAGCTGGATGAACATGGTGAGCTGGCCGCGGCGGGCCGCTTGATCGCGAGGGAGGCTCGACCGGACCCGCGGGCGCTTGCCGACGAAGCCATCGACCTGGAACATTTGCAAATTCAGGAGCGCTAGCGTGGCGACGCTCAGCCGCCGCAGACCGGGCCGTTGGTGAACCACGGAATACAGAGTTGGGGGACGAGCGCCGCCCACAGTGTCAGCAGCCCGATGATTCCGAGTCCGGCCATCCACATGGTGCCGGTGATGACGTTTCGCTTGGGGACTGGCCAGGAGCTCCAGCCGAGCCGGCGCGCCAACCTGGGACCCAACCGAGCGTCGATCAACGGCCAGAAGATGAGCCCGACCACCACGCCCGCCGGGACCAAGATCGATGTGATGAGGGCAGGCCCCAGCTTCACGAACTGAAAAAGCGACAGGAAGTACCACT
>VBGV01000039.1 GCA_005880755.1 Chloroflexota bacterium | reverse complement strand
GGCGCCGAGCCGGTTGCACCGACGAGCAAGCGCCTGATAAGGCTGTGGCCTCCCAGGCGCCGGCGTGAGTCCGCGGCAACTTTGTGTTCGCCGTTAGTCGGTCCAAAACCTACGGACTGCACGTGGTCGGCATCATCGGTCCGATGACCCTGACCGGTCGCTCGATCGCCCCGAGGCACACCCCTCATTTGCCTGTTGATCCCGCAGGAGAGCCTACATCATGGAGTCGATAGCGGCAGTGTGAGACGAGGCGGAGGTTCAGTGGGGACCCCGCGACTCCGCGTCCTTGGACCGTTGCAGCAGCTCTTCGGCAGCCACCTTGTCGCCTCGGAGCTCCGCAACCTTGGCCAGGTTGCGCCATGTCCAGGCGGGGAGCTGCCGGTCGCCGAGGTCTTCGGCGACCCGGATCGCGAACCTCAGGTCCTCCTCCGCCTCGTCGAGCCTTCCGACGTTGCGCTTGGCGATACCACGCGCGGCTCTCGCGTCGGCCATCTCCCACCGCGCACCCAGCTCGGAGAAGATCGCCACCCCTCGGTCGAACCAGGGTAGGGCCTCCTCGGCGCGCCCGAGGTCGTCCAGCACGCGGCCCTTTTGCACCGACGTGTTGGCGACGCTGAACTGGTCGCCTGTCTCCTCGGCGAGCGAGCTCGCTTCATCGATCAGCTGGAGCGCGCCGGAGAAATCGTCCATCTCGCTGCGGTTGATCGACAGCGCGGTCAGGGCGCGGACGCGCGCCCAGTGGTCCTTCGGATCGACGACGTCGAGCGCCCGCCGCCAGATGGCCTCGGCCTCCTCGAAACGTTCGCGCGTCCACGGTACCCACCCGGCGAAGAGCAGCGACCGCACGATCGTCCACGAATCGCCGAGCTGTTCGGCGGCGAGCAGCGACCTGCTCAACAGCCTTTCGGCCTTGTCGACGTCGGCCTCGAAGTTGATGGCTATGTCGCCGAGGAAACGCAGCGCGAGCGCGAGGGCGAAAGCGTCCTGGTGCGCTTCGCCCAGCTCGACGGCCCGATTCAGGGCCAAGGTGGCCGCGGGATACTCGCCGAGCCAGTAGTGCGCTTCCCCCATGCCGGCCAGGACCCTGGCCTCGCGTACGCTCCACCGCGCCTCGGGTCCCGCCAGGGCCAGGGCCCTCTGATACCGGTCGATCGCGGACCTGCTTTCCATACGGCGCCGCGCGCGGTCGCCCGCGACGAGCAGCGCGTCGGCGGCGCGTTCCGCGAGCGTTCGATCGTTCGGGTCGAGATCCAGGGCGGCGAACGCCGCCAGCTCGAGGTGGTCGGCGGCCACCGACGGGTGACCGCTTTTGAGCAGGAACACGGCCACGAGCTCATGCAGCCGCATGCGCTCTCGCTTGGGCAGGCTCGCGTATACGACCTCTTTCAAAGTCGCGTGGCGGAGGCGCCACTGCTGGGCTTCACCAGGTCGCGGGTCGCGGACGATGACCTCCGCCTCCTCCAGCTGCTGGAGCTCATCAGCGGTCGCTTCCGGGTCCACCACCGCCAGTTCGATCATGTCGAACCCGTACCTGAACACCGACGCGCGCCGGGCCAGCTCGCGCAGCCGAGTCGGCATCGCGTCGAGCCTGGCGCTGACCACCGCCTGCACAGTGGGCGGCACGGTCCGGCTGCCCTGGCCATCGGCTCCGATGCCCGAAGGCATCAGCATTCCAGTGGTCTCGATGATGAAGTAGGGATTCCCGCCGGCGCGTTCCGCGATCTCCAACGCCTCGACTTCGCCGATGCGGCCGCCGCCCGCGTGGCGGGCAAGCTGGACCGACTCGTCGCGCGAGAGCGCGTCCAGCCGGATCAGCACCGAGTTGCTGGTGCTCGAACCCCACGCCGGCCGCTGCTCGAGCAGCTCGTTGCGGGCGAGCGCGACGACGAGCGCCCGCCGCGGACCCTGACCGCGTGTCGCGACGCGTTCGATGAGATCCAGCATCGGGGCCTTGAGGCTCTGGGCGTCCTCGAACATGACGAGCACCGCATGGTCGCGGGCCAGGCCCTCGACCACGGAAATGAACCCGGCCTGCACCTCGTGGACGAACGCAGTCTCGTCCCGGCTCTCGCCCAGCCCGAAGAGGAGCGCTAGACGCTGCTCGGTGCGCGCTGCCGCGCCGGGGCCGGCCGTCCGGCCGGCCAGCTCGTGCAGCCGAGCGCGGATGGCGTCCGGGCCGTCACGCGGCCCGATCCCCGCAAGGTCGGCGATGATGGCGGCCGCGGGGGAGAACGTCGCGGTGTCGGTCTGCGAGCGCGACTGCCCGCGCAGGATCAGGACCGCCGCGCTAACGCCCGCCGCAAGCTCGTCTGCCAGGCGCGACTTGCCGATGCCGGCCTCGCCCAAGATCGTCACCAGGACGGGCCGTCCGGTCGTGCTGGCAAGCCCAAGGCTCTGACCCAGGATCGCCTGCTCGCTGGCCCGGCCGACGAACGGGATTGTGCGCCGGGCCGAACGGGCGGTGATCTCTTCCACCGGGAATGCATCGAGATTGACGTCGAAGCCCTTGGCCCGGACCCGCCGGCGCCGGCCATACGCCACGTTCGTGGCGGTGAGAAGCTGAGTCGTCGCGCCCACGAGGACCTGGTCCACCTGCGCCGCCGCCTGCAGCCGTGCCGAGGCGTTGACGACCGGCCCGGTCACCAGCAGCTGCCCGGTCGGTGAGCGGCCGACGGCAGCCTCGCCGGATTCGATCCCAATGCGAACTTGGAGCGGGCGATCAAGTCCGAGCTCGTCGGTGAGCCGCCGCACCCGTTCTCGAATCGCCAGTCCGGCGCGCACGGCACGCAGGGCGTCGTCCTCGTGCACGTGCGGCAGCCCGAAGACCGCCATCACCGCGTCACCGATGAACTTCTCGGGCCTCCCGCGCAGGGCGGTCAGCTCATCGGAGGCTGCGTCGAAAAACCGGCCGAGAAGCTCGCGCGAACGCTCCGCGTCGAGGCGCTGGGCGAGGCCGGTCGAGTCGACCAGGTCGGCGAACAAGACCGTGACCATCTTCCGCTCTTCGGTTTCGACGAGAGGTCCGGCGGCCGCGCCGCAGTTGGGGCAGAAGCGCGCGCCTTCGGGGATGGGGAGGCCGCAGACAGCACACGCCCGCACCATGGAAGCAGAATATGCTGCTCGAGATGCGTGCCGACACCAAGCTCAAAGCGATAAGCCGGGTTCCGCTCTTCGCCCGCCTCTCGAAGAGGGAGCTGGAGTTCATCGGGAAAGAGGGTGACGAGGTCAGTGTGCCGGCCGGAAAAACGCTCACGCGCCAGGATCGTCAGGGCGACACGTTTTACGTCCTTCTGGACGGCGAAGCCGAGGTCAAGGTCGACGGCAAACGCAGGCGGGTCTTGAAGCCGGGCGATTTCTTCGGCGAGATCAGCATGCTAGACCGCGGCGTTGCGACCGCAACCGTGACAACGCTGACGGATGCCCGCCTTTTCGTCATGAGCCACGCCCAGTTCCGCGATGCGATCAAGGGCAGCGACCAGCTCATGCTCAAGGTTCTAAAGGCGATGGGCGAACGCCTGCGGGAGGACCTCGCGGCCAAGCGCTGACAGCTACTCCGGACCGTTCTTCATCCGGAGCCGATTAGTTTTACTGTTGGGCGCAGTCTTAATTGGCAAGAGGCCGCGGGTTCTGAGCAGGGAGTGATGCCATGAGCAGCGTTCGAGTCCTGGTCGGCACGCGAAAGGGAGCGTTCATCCTGACCGCCGACGCCGCCCGCAAGCGCTGGGAGGTCGAGGGACCCCACTTCGCGGGCTGGGAGATCTACCACGTGAAGGGCGCACCGACAGACCCCGACCGGCTCTACGCGTCGCAGTCGAGCGGCTGGTTCGGCCAGGTGCTGCAGCGTTCCAACGACGGCGGCAAGACGTGGGAGACCGGCGGCAACCAGTTCCTGTACGAAGGCACGCCCGGACCGCACACGTGGTACGACGGCTCGCCCCACCCGTGGGAGTTCAAACGCGTTTGGCACCTGGAGCCGTCGTTGAAAGACCCCGACATGCTTTACGCGGGCGCTGAAGACGCAGCGCTCTTTACCTCCACCGACGCCGGCCAGACGTGGAGCGAGCTGCCGGCGCTGCGCACCCACCAGACCGCATCCGGGTGGGCTCCCGGTGCCGGGGGTCTGTGCCTGCACACCATCCTGCTCGACCCGAACGACGGCGGCCGCATCGTCATCGCGATCTCCTCGGCCGGCGTCTTCAAGTCGGACGACTCGGGCCAATCGTGGCGGCCCGCCAACCGCGGCCTTCGTTCCAACACCATCCCCGACCAGGACGCCGAGGTCGGCCACTGCGTGCACCACGTCGCGATGCATCCTTCGCGTCCCGACGTCCTTTTCATGCAGAAACACTGGGACGTGATGCGCAGCGATGACGGCGGGGAGAGCTGGCGGGAGATCAGCGGCAACCTGCCGACCGACTTCGGCTTCGTGATCGACGTCAACGCCAACGATCCCGAGACCATCTACGTGGTCCCGATCACCAGCGACTCCCACCACTTCGTGCCCGACGGCAAGCTTCGCGTTTACCGCAGCCGAACCGGCGGCGACGAATGGGAGCCGCTGACCAAGGGCCTTCCCCAGAAAGACTGCTACGTCAATGTCCTGCGCGACGCGATGGCGGTCGACTCGCTCGACCCTTGCGGTGTGTATTTCGGGACCAGCGGTGGGCAGGTGTACGCGTCACCCGACGGGGGGGACAGCTGGACACCCATCGTGCGCGACCTGCCCCCGGTGCTGTCGGTGGAAGTCCAGACGCTGTCGTGATCCAGGTCGTCCTGCCGAAAAATCTCCAGATACTGGCCGGCGTCGGCCGCGTGGTCGAACTCGAGGTCAGGGGCGCCGCGACACAGCGCTCAGTGCTCGATGCGTTGGAGGCGAGCCACCCGTCGCTCCTCGGCACGCTGCGCGATCAGGTTTCGAAAAAGCGGCGGCCCATGGTGAGGTTTTTCGCCTGCCAGGAGGACCTGTCAGACGAATCGCCGGACGCGCCGCTACCCGAGGAGGTCGCGTCGGGCAAAGAGCCTTTACTGATCATCGGAGCGATCGCGGGCGGCTGAGCGGCCTATCCCGCGAGGTGCCGGCGGTTGGATCACAATCGCGTGGGGATGGGCGACGAAAGACGGATCGTGCGGCGCTGGCGCGGTGGAGGCGGATGCGGATGTGGATGCGCCAGCGCGCTCGTGGTCCTGACGCTCGGCCTGGTGCTGACCGTCTTCAACGCCGGCATCGGAATCGGGGTGTCCGTCCGCATCCCGCTCACTGATAGCAACCTGACCATCGCCGGGTCCGTGGGCAAAAAGGAGAAGGCGGCTGATGCGCTGCCGAATTACGTGCGAGGAAAGCTCGGCGGCAATCAGAACTTCATCAACCAGTCGAACACGCTGACGATCTGGGTCGCGGAAGGGACGGCGATTGCCGTCCTCGGACACCAGGAGGGCGCGCCGCTGATCGACCTTCACCTCGAAGCGCGCTGACAAGCCGCTAGGTTATGTGTACGCCGGGCGCAGCGGCACGGGCCATGCCTGGTCGGCATGGATCACGTAGCGCTGCGTCGCGAAGGCTCCGGCCCACAGCGGCCAGCACGTCGTGAGCGTGAGGTGGTATCCGTTGACGTCGGTCACCAGCGCGGTGCGGTTGTCGGGGTTGACGATCTCCGCACCGACCACCGTGTAGCGATACACGCCGTAGCGGGTCTCGAGGTCGATCTCATCCCCCTTCGCCAGCTGCGGGAAGTTGATCCAATAGACGTTGTGGGCGGCTACGCCCACCGTGCCCGGGTCGCCTGGCCACCTCGTCGCCGGGTAGTGGCCCGGGCTTGCATAGAGCACTCCTCTGTCCACCCCTTCCTTGACCGCAGCGAAGTAATCCAGCCTGGGCACGCGGATCGCGAAGTCAACGCCATCGACAGGGCGCTTCAAGGCCGGATCGACCGTCTTCGGCGCCGCCCGCATCGCGCCGGCCTGTGACGTCCAGACCTGGTTCAGGTGGTGCTGCTCGGAAACCCCGTTCCACATGCCGTAGGCGAAGTCGGCCAGCAGGACGAGTCCGACCACCAGGCATGTCAGCCATAGCGCGGAGAAGAAGCGCCCGCCAGTCGTCTTTGAAGGCGCGGCGGCGCGTCGAAAATACGCACGGCGGGCGTGCATCTCGTTTGTAGAACGCCGAGACCCGCCCTAAAGGACGAAGTAGAAAGTCGCGCCCTCTCCCACCGCCCCTTCGGCCCAGATCCGGCCGCCGTGGCGGTTGATGATCCTCCGGGCCGTGGCCAGGCCGATGCCGGCTCCCGGAAATTCGCTCTGGCTGTGTAGGCGCTGGAACGCCCCGAAGAGCCGGTGCGAGTCGATCATGTCAAAGCCGACGCCGTTGTCCTTGACAAAGATCCGGGATTCGCCGTCCACCGCCTCCTGGCCGATGGTGATCCTCGCCGGCTTCTTGCCTCCGGTGAACTTCCAGGCGTTGTTGATGAGGTTCGTCGTCAGGATGCGCACCAACCGCTGGTCGCCGGACACGGTGATGCCTGGCGCGATGTCGACGTCGACCTGGCGGTCCGGATAGGCCGTGCGAAGCTCGTCCGTGATCTGTGCCGCCATCGCGCTGACGTCGACCTCCTCGCGCCGGATCTCGCCACTGGTCAGGCGGAAAAGCATCTGGAGGCCGTCGAACACCGACGTCATTCGCTGGCTCGCCTCGCGCATTCTCTGCAGATAGTCGGTTGCAGTTGCGTCGAGCTCTTTGCCGTACTTCTCGAGCAGCGTCTGGCTCAGCCCGTCAAACGACACGAGGGGCGCGCGCAGGTCGTGCGAAACGGAATAGCTGAACGCCTCGAGCTCCCGGTTGATCGCGGTGAGCGCGATCGTGCGCTCCTCGACGAGAGTCTCGAGCTGCGTGCGGTAACGGCGAAGCTCCTGCTGCGCGCGGTAGAGCTCGACGAACACGGTCACCTTGGCGCGCAGAATGGCGGGGACCACGGGCGCGAACACGAAGTCGACGGCACCCAGGTTGTAGCCGCGTCCCATGTCGGTCTCGGCCTGGTCGAGCGCAGTTACGAAGATGAGAGGCGTGAGCTCGGAACGCGGGCGCTGTCGGATCAGCTGCGCCGTTTCGAAACCGTCCATGATCGGCATCCGGACGTCCAGCAGGACCACCGCGAATTCATTTCGGAGCAGCTGCCGCAAGGCATCGGCCCCCGACGAAGCTTCGACGACGTTTTCGTCGAGTGGGGCGAGGATGGTACGTAATGCGAAGCGTTTGGTGGCATCGTCGTCGACCACCAGGATGTTGACCTTCGTTTTTAGCAAAGTGGGAGCTGGGTCGTTCTCGCGCGTCTGCTGACGCGCTTTGGTCACCATCTCGTCTTGCGGAACAGGTTCACACCGTCCCGCACCTGCTCGTAATGGTCCCGATCAGGACAGTAGAGAAGGGACTCGCGCTTGCCGAGGGCCAGGAACCCGCCGCGGATGAGGCTGTCGTACATGAGGCGGTGAGCTCGCTCCTGGAGCGATGCCCTGAAATAAATGAGTACGTTGGCGCAAACGATGAGATGGAAATCGTTGAACGATCCATCGGTGACCAGGCTGTGGCGGGCCCAGGTGATGCTGCCCTGGAGTTTTCGATTGAAGCGCGCGGCCCGGCCCGCGATGGAGTAGTGGTCCGCCAGGTTTGCCTGGCCGCCAGACGCCGCGTACGCCTCCTCGTATCGCCGAACACGGTCGAGGGGATACGAGCCCACCCTGGCCGCCGTGAGCGTGTCCTCGTTCATGTCGGTCGCGTAGATGCTGGTCTTGTTGAGGACGCCGGCTTCCTCGAGCAATACGGCCAGCGCGTAGACCTCCTCGCCCGTCGCGCAGCCGGCGACCCAGACCCGCGACGATGGGTATGTGCGGAGCAGGGGGACTACCTCTTCGCGCACGCACCGCATCAGCTCCGGGTCGCGGAACATGCCCGTCACGTTGAAGCCGACAGTGCCCAGGAATCTCTGCATGCAGGCGGCGTCGTGGAGGATCCGGTCCTGGTAGGCGGACACGGTCTGCACGCCTTCGCGCGCCATCCCCGCCGTCAAGCCGCGTCGCAGCGGGGTTAGGGCGTACTCCCGAAAGTCGTAGCCGTAGCACAGGCGTATGCCTTCGAGAAGGAGCTGGATCTCGATTTCCTCGAGATCCGTTCGTGCCCTCTCGATCCGGAGTGCTGCGCCTTCACTCCGCCTCACCGCACCAGCCAGGACTTGAGCATGGACAGCAAGTGCGCGTTGTTGACGGGTTTGGCGATGTAATCGGATGCTCCCGCTTCGATGCATTTCTCGCGGTCTCCTTTCATTGCCTTGGCGGTCAGCGCGATGATCGGCCGATCGCCAAAGGACTTGAGCTCTCGCATCTTGGTCATCGTCACGTAGCCGTCCATCTCAGGCATCATCACGTCGACCAGGGCGACGTCGATGTCCTCGTTCAGATGCAAGAGCTCCAATGCTTCCTGGCCTGAGTCGACCGAGACGACCTCCATCTGCTGCCGCTCGAGCATCGCGGTCAGCGCGAAGATGTTGCGGATGTCGTCGTCGACGACAAGGGCTTTCATGCCGGCCAGCGCGCTGCTCGCAGGGTCGGCGCCATTGGAACCCGGTTCCCCACCAGCCTCGTCCTCCGTGCCCGGGCCCTGCAGGATGGCCGAGATTTCCTGCTTGAGGCGTTCCGGCGACCGGGCGTCCTTGATCACGATGCTCTTGGCGGCTTTGCCGAGCTTGATCTCCTCCTTCCGGGTCAGGTCCTTCGCCGTGTAGACGAGCAGAGGCGTCGAGCCGAGGGCATGGCTGGCCTGAAGCTCCTCGATCACACGCCATCCGCTCATTCCGGGTAGGCCCAGGTCGAGGACGACGCAGTCGAACTTCTGCTCCCGCAGCATGGCAAGAGCCTCGTCGCCGTTGGCGACCCCGACCGTCCTCGTGTTCGTCGGCGCCATCAGGTCGCTGATGTACTGCCGCTGCACCGGGTCGTCTTCGACGACCAGCAGCGACCAGGTCGCCTCGACGCCGTTGGTCCCGTGCGCCGAGCTCGCCGGCTCGGCCTGCCACGACCGATCGCCTCCGGCCGTCACCAACACGGGCTCAGACGAAATCTCGGCCAGGTCGCCGGCACGGCTCTCCAGGGTGTCGAGCGGCGCGGGCCGGCGCGGCTGGATGGGCGCGATGAGCGGGAGGTAGACCGTGAAGATGCTGCCGACGCCAGGCTCGCTTTGCAGCCTGATCTCACCGCCGAGGAGCCGGGTCAGCTCGCGGCAGATCGACAGGCCCAGGCCAGTGCCGCCGTACTTGCGGCTGGTCGAGCCGTCCGCCTGCGCGAACGACTCGAAGATCGATTGCTGCTTCTCGTAGGGGATGCCGATGCCGGTGTCGACGACCCGGAACGCGACCACCTTCGAGGCGCGGTTGAGGTTCTCGTTCGAGGGGCTCCAGCCGCCGACGGCCATCTCGGCGATGAATTCGACCTTGCCCTTCTCGGTGAACTTGAAGGCATTGCTCAGCAGGTTGTTCAGGATCTGCTGCAGGCGCTGAGGGTCGGTCGGGATGGTCTCGGGCAAGCCTGGCCGGAGGTCGATGTGAAAAGCGAGCTTGGTCGCCTCGGCCACATGACGGAACGTCCGCTCGAGCATCGGCCTGAGCTCGGTCAATGGCCAGTTCCCGATGTCGAGTGCCACCGTGCCGGACTCGATCTTGGAGAGGTCGAGGATGTCGTTGATCAACTTCAACAGGTCGGTGCCGGACGAGCGGATGATCGTTGCGTACTCGATCTGCTTGGGCAGGAGGTTGCCGTCGGGGTTGGCCGCCAGCTCCTGCGCGAGGATCAAAAGGCTGTTCAGCGGCGTGCGCAGCTCGTGGGACATGTTGGCGAGGAACTCCGACTTGTAGCGCGAGGTCAGCGCCAGCTGCTCGGCTTTCTCCTCGACCAGCGCCTTGGACGATTCGACCTCGAGCCGTCTCTGTTCAATCTCGGCGTTCTGCTCCGCCAGCTGCCGCGCCTTTCCTGCGAGCTCGTCGTTCGTGCGCTGCAGCTGGTCCTGCTGGCTTTGCAGCTCGGTGGCCAGGGACTGCGATTGGGTGAGCAGGTCTTCGGTCCGGCTGTTCGCGTCGATCGTGTTGAGCACGATGCCGATGCTCTCGGCGAGCTGGTCCAGGAAATCGATATGGGTGGCGCTGAATGGCTCGAATGACGCCAACTCGATGACGGCGCGCACCTCGCCCTCGAAGAGGACCGGCAACACGACGATGTTGGCGGGTACCGACTCACCCAGCGCCGAGTTGATCTTGATGTAGTCCTTCGGAACGTTCTTGAGGACGATTCGCTTCTTCTCGAGCGCGCACTGACCGACCAGGCCCTCGCCGAGGACGAACTCCATCGGGACGTTCTTGCGCTGCTTGTAGGCGTAGCCGGCCTGCAGGGCGAGATGGGCCGCCCTTCCGTTGGTGTCGACCATGCCGTAGAACACGCCGTGCTCCGCGTGGACAAGCGGCGCGAGCTCGGAGAGGATCATCTTGGAAACGGTCATCGGGTCGCGCTGCCCCTGGAGCATCCGGGTGAACCGCGTCAGGTTGGTCTTCAGCCAGTCCTGCTCGGTGTTCTTCTCGGTCGTGACGCGGAGGTTGCCGATCATCTCGTTGATGTTGTCCTTGAGGTTGGCCACCTCGCCTTTCGCGTCGACGCGGATGGATTGCGTGAGGTCGCCCTTCGTCACCGCGGTGGCCACCTCCGCGATGGCTCGCACCTGGGTGGTCAGGGTGGCGGACAGCTGGTTCACGTTGTCGGTCAGGTCACGCCAGGTGCCGGCGGCACCGGGCACGTTGGCCTGGCCGCCCAGCCTTCCTTCGGCGCCCACCTCCCGAGCGACGGTGGTGACCTGCTGGGCGAAGACCGCCAGGGTGTCGGTCATGCTGTTGATGGTGTCGGCGAGCTCCGCGATCTCGCCTTTCGCCTCCAGGGTCAGCTTGCCTTTCAGGTTGCCGTTGGCGACGGCGGTGACCACGCGGGCGATGCCTCGCACCTGGTCGGTGAGGTTGCTCGCCATGGTGTTCACGTTGTCGGTCAGGTCCTTCCACGTGCCGGCGACGCCCTCCACGTTGGCCTGGCCGCCGAGCTTGCCATCGGTACCCACCTCACCCGCCACGCGCGTGACTTCCTTGGCGAATGCGTTCAGCTGGTCGACCATCGTGTTGATGGTCTGCTTGAGCTCGAGGATCTCGCCGCGGACGTCGACGGTGATCTTCTTGGAGAGGTCGCCCTGCTGGACGGCGGTGGTGACCTCGGCGATGTTGCGGACCTGGCTGGTCAGGTTGCCGGCCATGATGTTCACGTTGTCGGTCAGGTCTTTCCAGACCCCGCCGACCCCGTAGACCTCGGCCTGGCCGCCCAGCCGGCCCTCGGTGCCCACCTCGCGCGCCACGCGCGTGACTTCGTTGGCGAACGCGTTGAGCTGGTCGACCATCGTGTTGATGGTCTGCTTGAGCTCGAGGATCTCGCCGCGGACGTCGACGGTGATCTTCTTGGAGAGG
>VBGV01000038.1 GCA_005880755.1 Chloroflexota bacterium | reverse complement strand
TCCGGGGCAGACCGCGTTGATGCGAACACCGCGCGGCGCGTACTCAAGCGCGGCGCTCCTGGTGAGGCCGATCACGCCGTGCTTGGAAGCGTGGTAGGACGCACGACCGGGGAGTCCGACGAGGCCGCCGAGTGACGAGCAGTTGACGATGGCGCCGCTGCCTTGCTTTCGCATCTGCCGAAGCTCGTGCTTCATGCAAGCCCAGACGCCGCGGAGATTGATGGCGTTCACTCGGTCGAAGTTGTCGACCGCCTCGTCTGCCGCGTCGCTCGGCGGAATCATTATCCCGGCGTTGTTGAACGCCATGTCAAGCCGACCGAGACTCGCAACCGTGCGCGCGACGAGGGCGGCGACGTCATCTTCATTGGACACGTCGCAGGTCATGCCGACCGCCGTATGGCCGGCGGTGGTCAGGCCGTCGGCTGCAGCGCGGAGCGCGTTCTCGCTAATGTCGGCGAGCACGACCGACGCTCCAGCCTCTGCGAAGGCTTGCGCGGTCGCGAGCCCCATACCGGAGCCGGCGCCGGTAACGAGGGCTACCTGGCCAGCGAAGTCATAGGTCGGGTTCACCCGTGCCTCCGTGACTCCTGATGGTGAGGTCGCGAGTGGACCGAGATGAAGATCACGCAGCCTCCTACAACTCGATCCTTACGATCATCGATACGCCCCGACCTTTGCTGGGAATCCGCCCAGGTCTTCATGACGGGTTCACCATCACCTTGATCGCCTCGCGGTCGTTCATCGCGCGATAGCCATCCGGCACCTCGTCGAGACCGATGACGCGGTCGAAGACGCGGCCTGGGTCGATCCGCCCCTCGAGCACGTCCAGCAGCAGTTCGTCGATGTAGGCGCGCACCGGCGCCGGACCGCCGCCGATCGTGATGTTGCCGTAGAACGACGGCCGAGCACTCGGAATCGCCTCGTGCTGCGGCACGCCAACACGTCCGACGGCACCGCCGGGGCGAGCGATCGCGATCGCGGTCTCGACAGATTGGTCGAGTCCGACGCACTCGAGGACCGAGTGGACGCCATATCCACCGGTCAGCACCTTGACGCGCGCGACCGCCTCGGCGCCGCGCTCGCTGACGATATCGGTGGCGCCAAATTCCTTTGCGAGCGCGATGCGGTCGGCGTGGCGTCCCATGATGATGATCTGCTCCGCACCGAGCCGCTTCGCGGCGATCACGCCGCACAGCCCCACAGCACCGTCGCCGACGACTGCAACGCTCTTGCCAGGCGCCACCTTCGCGGCAAGGGCGGCGTGGTGGCCAGTGCCCATTACGTCCGACAGCGTCAGTAGCGAAGGCATCAGCGCGTCTTCCTCTCCGACCGGCAGGCGGAACAGCGTCCCATCGGCGAGAGGGATGCGCAGCGCCTCAGCCTGCGCGCCGTTGATGCCGTTGTTGCCGAAGAAGCCGACGTGCACGCACGCCGTTTGCAGCCCTTTGTGGCAGAACTCGCACGTGCCGTCGGAGAACGCGAATGGCATCACGACGACGTCGCCGGGCTTGACGGTGCGGACGTCAGCGCCGATGTCCTCAACGACGCCGACTGCCTCGTGGCCCATGCTCTGGCCTGTCTCGCTCGGCGCCATCGACGTATACGGCCACAGATCGCTGCCGCAGATGCAGGCACGGACGACACGCATGATCGCGTCCGTCCGCTCGATTATCGACGGGTCAGGAACGTTCTCGATCCGGACGTCACCAGCGCCGTACATGACAGTTGCGCGCATCAGTTCTCTCCTCCCTTGATCGACGGCGCATGGCCGTATTGCTCGTCGGTGACGTGGTCGCCCCACGTGACGACGTTGCCCTTGTCGTCGGCCTGTTGCATCGCGATGTGGGTCATGAAGCGCGTTGGAGCGGCGCCGTGCCAGTGGTTCTCGTCAGGCTCGAAGAAGACGCGGTCGCCGGGGCGGATGACCTCGATTTGACCGCCCTCGCGCTGGCAGAGGCCGACGCCCTCGGTCACCGAAATCGTCTGGCCGTGTGGGTGGGTGTGCCAGGCGGTCCGGGCGCCGGGTGTGAAGTGGACGCTCGCCGCCCCGAGCCGCGAGCCTTCCGACGGCGCTGCGACCGTGTCCACGTAGACGGCGCCCGTGAACCAGTCGCCTGGGCCGGGCATCGTGTCGAGACTGTTTCTCGTGATCTGCATCCGTTTCTCCTTCCGGCCTACTTGAAGCCGCGACCCTCGCAGCAGCCAATCACAACCGGGCGGGTCAGTTCCTTGAGGATGGCACCGCCTCGCCTGGTGCGATAGGGACAGGTCATCCTGGGAAAGGTGCTCCCAGGATCGTGCCACGACGGGACTCGCACCCTGCGCGACAATCTCTCCCAGATGGCAGCTTGAACGCCGACCAGAACGAACTCGCCGAGTTCCTCAAGGCGCGCCGATCGGAGTTGGCCCCAAGCGACGTCGGATTGCCCGAGGGTGCGACTCATCGGCGCGTAGCCGGGCTCCGACGGGACGAGGTCGCGCAGCTCGCAGCGATCAGCATCGACTACTACACCCGGCTCGAGCAGGGCCGGATAAGACCGTCTGCGCCGGTGCTCGCGTCTCTCGCGCGTGTCATGCAGCTAAGCGACGACCAGCGCACCTACATATACGAACTCGCCGGCACGAATGTGGCAGGTACGAAATCCCGCCGGCGGGCACCGCAGAAGGTGAAGCCGTACGTGCAGCGCGTACTCGACCACATCACCGATACGCCTGCGATGGTCATGACGCCCACCCATGACATCCTCGCTTGGAATCCGCTCGCCGCAGCCTTGATGATCGACTTCGGCGAAGTCCCAGAGCGGGAACGCAACTTTCTCCGACTCATTTTCACGGACCCGCGGATGCGCGCCCTCTACCCCGACTGGGAGGGGCTCGCGCGTGCCGTCGTCGCCTACGTGCGCATGGAGGCGGCGCGAAAGCCCGACGACCCTCGTCTTGCGGAGCTCGTGGGCGACCTCTCTATCCGAGATCCGCATTTCCGCCAATGGTGGGCCGGCACACACGTCGCCTTGAAACGACGAGGCACGAGGATTTACAACCACCCCGTCGTCGGCGAAATCGCGCTCGACTGGGACGCACTCACCTCCGACGCCGAGCCGGATCAGCAGATCATCATCTATACGGCAGAGCCAGGGTCGCCTTCCGAACAGGCGCTCCGAGACCTCGCGGCGTGGGCGGCCGAGACGTTCGACGCCTCCGGTTCAGGGGTCGCTCCGGCGCGACGCGGGTCCACGAGCGGACAATCGCGTCGTTAATGCGCATCCCTGCCAACTCGAGCATTAAGGAGCGCTGCGCAGTGTCTGGTTTCAGCAGATAGCGGAGGGGGCCCGGGAATGCCTGACGGTCCTGACCTATGTGTCGCGCATGGGTTTAGCCCGACACTATCCGGGCCCCGTAGTGCCCTACTGTCTAGGCAATGAGGACGTTGCATCCGGCGTACCGCATCACTGACCTGGCCACCTCACTGGCCTTCTACGGCGCAATCGGGTTCGAGCAGGTCGGTCGCGTTGATCTTGGCGACGGTGTGACTTTAACGATGCTCAAGTTCCCGGCGGATGAGGTGGTTACGCTCGAACTGGTGCACCGGCCGCCCGACGGACCAGTGGTCATCGGCAGCGGGTTCAGCCACCTCGCGGTGCAAGTCGATGACCTCAGTGGCATGATCGAGGCTGTTACGAAGGCAGGACTAAGTGCCGGCCAAGTCGAACGCCCGGGCGGCTTTGATGGGCCACAAACGTCATGGCTCCGTGACCCCGACGGCTACCGGATCGAGCTGGTGCAGTGGCCACCAGGTCACGCCTATGGGATCACCGCTGCCGACTTTGGCTAGACGCCGGGCACCCAGCGCCCGACATCACCGCCTCCACGAGCCAGATTTCAATTGCCCCGGCCCTGCGGCTCACATTCTCGAGCTCATCGAGAAACTCCCCTGCTAATGCCTATTCGAGCTTGGAATTCTGCGTCGGGTGCCTCAACGGTCCTGACCTGAGCGCCAGCAGCACACCGGCGTGGACAGCGCCTTTGATTTTCGAACCCAGGTGCCTCACGGTCCTGGGGCCGTGCGCGTGCTGATATATCGGCTTTGCGATAGCCGTGAGCGAGTTCAATTGATCGGTTCGAAATCCACTTGGACGGGGCTGCCGCCACCTAGTTCCAAGAAAATCTGTGACCTCCCTGTGACCCCCGCGCGCCTGACGGAGCAGGCGAAGTCCTCGATTTGAATACGATTCTTGGTCGGGGGCCCGGGATTTGAACCCGGGGCCTCACGGTCCCGAACCGGCGCAAAGGCGTGTCCTCGCGTGTCCTGTGGTGTCCGCGCGGTTCCTCCTGTACTCGAATTGGATCTTCTTCGTGTCCTCCTGTTACCTCTTGTATCCGCCTGGTTCCCTGAATGCGCGACACAGCTGTGACCTCCAGGGACTCGGAGACTGACTCCCGAGCGTCTGTCGCACCCAGCTTCGACTCCTTCGTGGAGGGCCTCAGTTTCCGTAACGCGAACCAGCTACTGAACGCGGCTCGCCAAATCTGCCTCCCTTGGACGACTCGGTGTGCCGAGACAGAACTCCCCAAACGCGCGCAATCCGGCACACGGTTTGGGTCGGAGTTGAGGCTACGATTGGGGTGATAGTGCTCAACACCGACTGCACCAGCCGAACTGGAGAGCCCGTGAAACTATCAAAGGCGATGCGACCTCGATCCCCGGCGGTTCTCATTCCGGCCGTGAAGGGCCTCATTTGTGGAGCGATCGGGGGCGTAGCGTTGGCATATGCGTTTAGTGCCACCGGCGCTCACGCGGGATTCTTGCCTCTCGCAATGTTCCTTTATTCAATCCCTTCATTATTTGCTGCGACCTGGTACCTGATCGCAGCGTTCCTATTGGCGAGAGCCCAGGTAAGCTGGCGAGTGTTCGGTGCTCTCTTGGATGCTGCCGCAAGCCTGGTTATTTCGTGGGCATTAGTTGAGGAAGGCATAGCTCTGAGCGGGCGTGATGGCCCACTTCCAATTTCGATTGCTACAGCTGCGATATGGGTCGGCGCTTTAGTTCCCGTCTTTGTGGGAGCTTTTCGACGAACCAGCCCCCACGCCTGAACAGCCTGTGGCGTCCAGACGCCCTCGATCACCCTGACGTGAAGTTGCTGACCTGCACCAGGGTTGTGCAGCCCTTAAGTGGTGCCGTTGCCGGCCCGGTGGCTCGCCTGAGGATCCGAACAAAATCGGTCGCCACTTCGCTCCCCGGGTCGGCGATCTTAGCCACACTTCCCGTGATCGCGCTGCATAGCCTTCGCCACGCCCACGCCACGCTGCTCTTCGAGACAGGCGTCAACGTCAAGACCGTGAGCGAGAGCTTGGGGCACGATAGCGTTCAGACCACGCTCGAGCTCTACGGCCACGTGACGCCGAGGATGCGATCCAATGCGGCGGAACGATTCGGGTTGCTGCTCATGACCGCTCGCACCGCCCCGACCTCAGCGTTAACCGCCGAGAACTAGGGCCATAGCTACATCGCGAGTCGGCAACCAATCTAGCTCGCACGCGGAGGCCTGTGACCTCGCGGGCCAAAATCGCCGTCGCGCGTGAATTGCCCTGGGTTTCGTGGAGACTAACGGCCTTGGAATTCTGAACCCGGGTGTCTCACGGTCCTGGGGCCGTGCGCGTGCTGATATATCGGATGTGCGATAGGCGTGAGCGAGTTCAATTGACGGTTCGAAATCCACTAGGACGGAGCTGCCGCCACCAAGTTCCAAGAAAATCTGTGACCTCCCTGTGACCCCCGCGCGCCAGACGGAGCAGTTGAAGACCTCGATTTGAATACGATTTTTGGTCGGGGGCCCGGGATTTGAACCCGGGGCCTCACGGTCCCGAAATCTAAGCGGTCTCGTCCACCGAGACCGTTTTCGAGGGTTTTGGCTCGATTGAGGGTACCGCGCGTCTCGCTTGGGCCTGTTTGGAGGCACTTGAGGGGCTTGGATTACTACACGAATTACTACATGCAAGTCCCGTCGGGACTGGTGAAAACCTCAAAGCTCCGCGGGACTCCAGATCTGCCAACATGGTTGCCGGGCCGGCGGGCATTGCGGTTACGGCTCTGTTCAGCGATGGCGGCCATCGATCGTCGAGCGGTCTCATCCTCAGGTCAGCTTGGCCGATGGGCCACGCTGGGCTCGAATCAGCCACCTCATATGATCCACACCACGGCACACGAACAAGAGCCTTCGGCTCGATCTCCCGAGGTGGGGACCACCCGCGTCGAGGCATTCAGCGACTCGGTCATGGCGGTGATCATCACGATCATGGCGTTCGAGCTGCGCCCTCCACAAGGCGCAGGCCTGGACGCGATGCGTGACCAGCTGCCGGGCGTGCTCGTCTACGTGCTCAGCTTCACTTTCGTCGGGATCTACTGGAACAATCACCATCACCTGCTCCGCGCCGCCGACCGGATCAGCGGTGCGGCGATGTGGGCGAACCTGTTCCTGCTGTTCTGGCTGTCGTTGATCCCGGTCCTGACCGAGTGGGTTCGCGACGAGTATCTCCACGCTCTCCCGGCGGCCACCTACGGAACGGTGGCGCTCGCGGCCGGGCTTGCTTACCTAATTCTCGTGCGAACGCTAATCCAGGCTAACGGCCGCGAGTCACGCCTGGCAGCAGCCATTGGGTCGGACGTCAAGGGACGTCTGTCGCTCGTGCTGTACGCCGCGGCGATCGGCCTCGCCTTCGTGAGCCCCTGGATCTCATATGGCATCTATGTAGCGGTCGCGCTGACGTGGTTCGTACCCGACCGCCGCTTCACCCGGCGGCACTGAGGGAAACGCTCCCGGATAGTTCGCTCGCCCGGGTCCAGTTCGATGCCGCCCAGATTCGCCTTGTTGGGCCGGCGTCAGGCGCCGCACACGGGTCCGTTGTACGGCCACGAGATGCAGAGCTGAGGTGCAAGCGCAGACCACAGCGTCAGCGCAGCGATTATCGCGAAGCCGGCAATCCAGATCGTGCCTGTGATCACGTTTCGCTTCGGAGCCGGCCATGACCGCCAGCCCAGCCACCGGGCGATACCCGGACCGAGCCGGATGTCGAGCAACGGCCACAAGATGAGCCCGAGGAAAAGCACCCCCGGGACAACCGCCTTCGTGATGAACGCGGGCCCGAGCTTGGCGAACTGAAAGAGCGCCAGGAAGTACCACTCCGGTAGCGGGATGATCGCGGCGCGCGGGTCGGCCGGTTGTCCGGGCTGCAGCAGGGGCTGCCCGATCAGCGCCATCAAACCAAGTCCGACCAAGACCGCCATCGCGAGAATCGAGTAAGGCCAGATGTGATCGGGAAAGTAGGGGTGAGTATTGCTCTCCGGCATGTCGTCACTGACCTGATGGCCAATGGGGCCGAACATGAGGCCGACGAGCGCGTAGATGGCCAGGATCGGATACAGAACGTGCCGACGCGTGATGGGCAGCGGGTTCGAGCTTGCCCTGGGCGCGCTCATGTTGGTTCCGCGGGACCCTGCTTGCGAACAAGTCGGAAGTGGATGTAGAGGAGGAGGGCCATCAACCCCGGCAGCAGGAATACGTGAGCCATGAAAAAGCGCAGCAACGTCGTTGGTCCCAGCACCGGGCCACCCTGCACCTCGTATCTGATGAATCCACTCACACCGTCGGGGAGCACCCCGCTTCCCGAGATGATCGAGATCTCGCGGGCTCGCGCCAGGTACGAGTTGGCGTCCCACGGCAGCAGTGAACCAGTAAAGCTGAAGAGGACGATGATCAAGAAGACAAGCACTCCGACCATCCAGTTCAGCTCGCGTGGAGGGCGATAGCCTCCGTTCCAGAAGACGAACGTCATGTGCAGGAACGCAACCGCGATCAGAAGGTTGGCGCCCCAGAAATGTATCCCGCGTATGAGCCATCCGAGGTACGCGGCCTGCTGGATGAAGACGACGCTGGCGTAGGCTGGGGCTGGGTTGCCCGCACCGTCGGGAACGTAGTAGAGGCCGAGCAGAAAGCCAGTGATGAACTCGATCGCGACGAGAAACGCTGCTACACCGCCGAGATAGCGATGGGCGGCGGCCGCGTAGTTCGGAACCCGGCGGTAGAGCTCTGCGTCGACCGCATCGGTGAGCTCGAAGCGCGCGTCGAGCCAATCGAT
>VBGV01000037.1 GCA_005880755.1 Chloroflexota bacterium | reverse complement strand
GGTGATGTGCTCTTCGTTGAGGCGTCGGCCACCGACTCCAACGGAAACGGTGGCGGCGGGTTGCTGCTCACCGGTCAGCTGGGCGACGTGATGAAGGAATCGGCGCAGATCGCGCTCTCCTACGTACGGTCGCACGCTGACGAGCTGAAAATCCCCCACGACGCGATCAACAAGTCGTTCCACATCCACGTCCCGGAGGGCGCGGTGCCCAAGGACGGCCCCTCGGCCGGCGTGACGATGACCACCGCGCTCGTGAGCTTGCTCACCGGGCGGCCCGTGCGCAACACGGTCGCCATGACCGGCGAAGTCTCGCTTCAGGGTTTGGTGCTGCCGATCGGCGGCGTCAAGCAGAAGGTGCTCGCCGCGCACCGCATGGGCCTGACCGAGGTCATCCTGCCGAAGCGCAACGAGAAGGACATCGACGACGTGCCGCAGACCGTGCGCGAGAAGATGACCTTCCACCTCGCAAGCCGCGTCGAGGACGTGCTGTCCCACGCCCTCGAGCCGGCGTCGACGACGAAGTCGAAGATCGAAGCCGCCTAGCGCTCCGATTCCGCCTCGCTGACGTCAGCGGTACGTCTCCCGTACCTCCGAGGGACCCCGTTGGATCCAGCGGTGCGGAATAACCACGGCGGGTGTGTGCTTGGAGTTTTCGTGGCCCGCAGTTCGCATGAGATCCTCGAGAGCGCCAAGACCATCGCGGTTGTAGGCGCGTCCCGTGATCCAAACAAGGCCGGAGGGTCAGTCCCGGAGGGTCTGCAGAGACGTGGGTTCCGCATCATTCCGATCAACCCCTTTGCGGACACCCTGTTCGGCGAGCGGGTCTATCGATCGCTGCTCGAGGTGCCCGACAAGATCGACCTCGTCGACGTCTTCCGGCCCGCGGCGGACGCGCCCGAAATCGCGCGCCAGGCGGTCGCCGTCGGCGCGAAGGCCCTGTGGCTGCAGGAAGACATCCGCTCCGCGGAGGCTCGTCGGATCGCCGAGTCAGCCGGCCTGGAATACGTCGAAGACGAGTGCACGGCCGTGATCGCCTCCCTCTACCAGTTGCGAAAGACCGCGGCCTAGCAGTTACAGTCGCAGCGTGGCGCGCCGGCGTCTACGCACCCCAAGAGACCGCACCATCGAGGCGGAGCTCAAGTTTCGCGTCGCGAGCGAACGCGACCACGCCAAGCTTCGCGCGATGCTGCGCAAGCGCGGCGCCAAGCTGACGGGACGGTACAAGGAAGACAACTACCGCTTCAACGGGCCGGGCAAATCGACCCGCAACACGACGCTTCGCCTTCGCGTGCTCAACGGCGGTCCGAAAGGTGTCCTGACGGCCAAGGGTCCGGCGACGTTCGAGGGGGGCGTCAAGATCCGCGAGGAGACCGAGGTCGACGTGCCCGACGTCCACGCAACGCTCGACCTGCTGCAGCAGCTCGGGTTCAGGGTCGGATGGACCTACCCGAAGCGCCGCTCGTACTGGATGCTCGACGGCGTCGCGATCACGCTCGACGTGCTCGACTTCGGATGGTTCGTCGAGCTCGAGGGCCCCGCTGAGGTCCTGCCCGAGATGGCGCGCAGCCTCGGCCTCGACCCCGCCAATGCATTGAAAGACAGCTACTCGGTCATGGCGCGCAAGCACCAGAAAGCAAGAAAGCCGACGAAGTCGCCCGCGACCCCGGTCGTTATTCCGCCCGAGGCGGCGGCGCGCTAGCGCTCGCGCCGTCGGTACGGGCGGGCCCCACCCAGACGGTCTGGATGTTGGTGAACTCCTTGATCCCGTACGTCGAAAGCTCGCGGCCGTAGCCCGACCGCTTCACCCCACCGAACGGCAGCCTAGCGTCCGACGCGACCATGCCGTTGATGAACACCAGGCCGGCCTCGACTCGCTCCGCGAGCTTTTTGCCGCGCTCGACGTCCGACGTCCAGATGTTGGAACCCAGCCCGAAGTCGGTGTCGTTGGCGACGCGCAGCGCATCCTCCGCGTCCTTGACCCGGATCACCGCCGCGACCGGCCCGAATGTCTCCTCGTGATACGCGGGCATGCCGGGCCGCACGTTCGTGAGCACCGTCGGCTCGAAGTAGTAACCGTCGCCTCCGATCCGCTTGCCACCCGTCACCGCTTGCGCGCCCAGACGCACGGATTCGGTGACCTGGCGTTCCAGGTCGGCGATGAGGTCCTCGCGCGCGAGCGGACCGACCTGGTTGGCGCGGTCCATCGGATTGCCGACTTTCAGCGCGGCCACGGCGGCGGTGAAGAGGCGCTCGAACTCATCCGCGACCGGCTCCTCGACGATGAACCGTTTGGCGGCGATGCAGCTCTGCCCGTTGTTCTGGTTGCGCGCCCGGCACGCCACGGTCGCGGCGGTCTTGAGGTCGGCGTCGGCCAGCACGATGAACGGGTCGGAGCCGCCGAGCTCGAGCACGGTCTTCTTCAGCGACCTGCCGGCCGACTCCGCGACCAGCGATCCCGCCTTTTCCGAGCCGGTCAGCGTGACGCCGGCCACGCGGTGGTCGGAGATGAGGCGGTCGACCGCGCCCGACCCGATGAGCAGCGTCTGGAACACGCCTTCGGGCACGCCGGCCTCGCGGAAGACCTCCTCGATCGCGAGCGCCGACTGCGGCACGTTGGAGGAGTGCTTCAGCAGCATCACGTTGCCCGCTGTCAGCGCGGGGAGCCCGGCCCGGAAGGCCTGCCAGAAGGGGAAGTTCCACGGCATGACGGCCAGGATCACCCCGAGCGGCTGGAACCGCACATAGCTCTCGGTGGCGGTGCTCTCGACCGGCTCGTCGGCCAGCAGGCGCTCGCCGTTCTCGGCCATCCAGCTCGCGGTCCAGGCGCACTTCTCGATCTCCGCCTCGGCCTCGACGATCGGCTTGCCCATCTCGGAGGTGAGCAGGGCCGCGAAGCGCGACTTGTCGGTCCGCAGCACGCCCGCGACCGAACGCATGAGCGACGCCCGCATGCCCAGACCGGCCTCGCGCCAGGCGTGGCGCGTGGTCCAGGCGCGCGCGACAGCGGTCTCGATGGCGGCTTCGTCGGCCTCGGGGAATGAGGCCAGCTCCCGGCCCGTGGCCGGGTCGATGGATCTCAGCACTGGCTCGAATCATGGCACGATTTGATCTGTGGCCCGGGCACCGGTGAGGAGGCGCGTCGACCGAACCCCCGCCGCCCCCTCGAAGGCCACCCCGATCGCGGTCGATGGTCGCCGGCGGGTGGTCATCGAAGCGGTCATGCCAGAGATCGACGCCGGGCGTTTCCCCGCCAAGCGCGCGCTCGGGGAGACGGTCACGGTCGAGGCGGATGTCTTCGCGGACGGTCACGACAGCCTGGCGGCGGTCCTGAAGTACAAACTCCTCCCCACCACTGGGGTCCCCGCGCCGCAGGCGCGGGAGGGTGCGCCGAAGGCGACGGAGGGGCCGAATTGGATCGAGACGCCCATGACCCCGCTGGTCAACGACCGCTGGCGGGGCGAGTTTCCGGTCACCGACCTCGGCCGGTACGTGTTCACGGTGGAGGGCTGGGTCGACCACTACGAGACCTGGAGCCGCCAGCTCGCCAAGCGCGTCCAGGCCGGGCAGGACGTCACCATCGAGCTGGAAGCTGGGGCGCGGATGGTCGAGGAGGCCGCCGCTCGCGCGGACGGCAGCGCCGCCGACGCCGCGCGCCTGAAGACGCTTTCGAAGTCGCTTCGCGCCGGCGGCGCGACCAAACCGGACGGCGAGCTCACCGCCCTGATGCGCCGCTACGCCGACAGGACTTTTGCCACCACCTACGCACGTGAGGTCGAGGTCGTCGTGGAGCCGGTCAAGGCCCGGTTCAGCACGTGGTACGAGCTCTTCCCCCGGTCCGTCGGCACATTCAAAGATGTCGAGCGGCTCCTGCCCGACATCGCCCGGATGGGTTTCGACGTCCTCTATCTGCCACCGATCCACCCCATCGGCAAAAGCCACCGCAAGGGCGCCAACAACAAGCCGGCGGCGCCGGGCGAGCCGGGCAGCCCGTGGGCGATCGGGTCACAGGAAGGCGGCCACAAGGCCGTGCACCCGGACCTGGGCACGCTCGAAGACTTCCGCCACCTGGTCCAGGCCGCGGCCGGCCAAGGCCTGGACGTCGCGCTCGACATCGCCTTCCAGTGTTCCCCCGACCATCCCTACACGCGCGAGCACCCCGAATGGTTCCGGCACCGCCCCGACGGCTCGATCCAGTACGCGGAGAATCCGCCCAAGAAGTACGAGGACATCTATCCCTTCGACTTCGAGACCGAGCACTGGAAAGAGCTGTGGCAGGAGCTGCTTTCGATCGTGCTGTTCTGGGCCGAGCAGGGCGTCCGCATCTTTCGCGTCGACAACCCGCATACCAAGCCCTTCGCGTTCTGGGAGTGGCTCATCGGCGAGCTCAAGCGCACCCATCCCGATTCGATCCTGCTCGCTGAGGCGTTCACCCGACCCAAGGTCATGTATCGCCTGGCCAAGGCCGGATTCAGCCAGTCGTACACGTACTTCGCGTGGCGCAACACCGCTTACGAGCTGTACCAGTACTTCACGGAGCTGGCCCAGCCGCCAGTCCGGGAGTTCTTCCGGCCGAACCTGTGGCCCAACACGCCCGACATCCTCACCGAGTACCTGCAGTCCGGCGGCCGGCCCGCCTTCCAGGCCCGCCTCATCCTGGCCGCGACGCTGGGCGCGAGCTACGGCATTTATGGCCCCGCCTTCGAGCTGATGGAAGGCCGCGCCCGTGAGCAGGGTTCGGAGGAATACCTCGACTCGGAGAAATACCAGGTGCGGGCTTGGAAGTGGGACGACCCCAACAGCCTTCGCGAGCTGATCACGATCGTCAACCGGATCCGCCGCGAAAACCCAGCCCTCCAGACCGACCGCGGCCTGCGCTTCCACCCGACCGAGAACGACCAGCTCCTCGCGTACTCGAAGAGCACCCCCGACAATGCCAATGTGGTCCTGACCGTGGTCAACGTCGACCCGCACCACGTGCAGCGAGGCATGGTCAACCTGCCGCTCGAGGAGCTGGGCATCGAACGCGACCGACCCTTCCAGGCGCACGAGCTGATCAGCGGCGCGCGATACCTCTGGAACGGGCCGCGGAACTTCGTCGAGATCAACCCTCACTCGCTGCCGGGCCAGGTCTTCCGCTTCCGCCGCCGGGTCCGCAGCGAGCACGACTTCGAGTACTTCCTGTGATCGCCACCGCCGCTTCACGCCGCAGGAAGATCGAGCCGTTCCAGCTCGAGGACGACCCTCTCTGGTACAAGGACGCGCTCATCTATGAGCTGCACGTGCGCGCGTTCATGGACAGCGACGCCGACGGCAGCGGTGATTTCCGCGGCCTGATCGAGAAGCTGCCCTACCTGCAGGACCTGGGCGTCAGCGCGCTCTGGCTGCTGCCGTTCTATCCCTCGCCTCTGCGCGACGACGGCTACGACATCGCCGACTACAACAACGTCAACCCGATGTACGGGACGCTCGGCGACGCCAACCAGCTCGTGAGGGAGGCGCACCGCAGAGGCATCCGCGTCATCAACGAGCTCGTGTGCAACCACACCTCGGACCAGCACCCCTGGTTCCAGCGCGCGCGGCGCGCGCGGCCGGGCAGCCCGCAGCGCGACTTCTACGTATGGAGCGAGACGAACCAGAAGTATCAGGACGCGCGGATCATCTTCAAGGACTTCGAGACTTCGAACTGGACCTGGGACCACGTCGCCAACGCGTACTACTGGCACCGGTTCTACTCCCACCAGCCCGACCTCAACTTCGACAACCCGAAGGTCAAAGAGGCGCTCTTCAAGGCCCTCGACTTCTGGATGGACATGGGTGTCGACGGCGTCCGCCTCGACGCCGTCCCCTACCTGTACGAGCGCGAGGGCACGAATGGCGAGAACCTGCCCGAGACGCACGCGTTCTTGCGCGAGCTCCGGCAGCACGTCGACGCCGGATACCGCAACCGGATGCTGCTCGCCGAGGCCAACCAGTGGCCCGAGGATGCGGTCGCGTATTTCGGCCAGGGCGACGAGTGCCAGATGTCGTTTCACTTCCCGCTCATGCCGCGCCTGTTCATGTCCATCCGCATGGAGGACCGCTTCCCCATCGTCGACATCCTGGCCCAGACGCCGAGCATCCCCGACACCTCCCAGTGGGCCCTGTTCCTGCGCAACCACGACGAGCTCACGCTCGAGATGGTCACCGACGAGGAGCGCGACTACATGTATCGCGCGTACACGCAGGACCGCCTCGCCAGGCTGAACCTCGGCATCCGGCGCCGCCTCGCGCCGCTCCTGGGCAACGACCGGCGCCGCATCGAGCTCATGAACGGCCTGCTGTTCTCGCTGCCCGGAACGCCTGTCCTGTACTACGGCGACGAGATCGGCATGGGCGACAACATCTTCCTCGGCGACCGCAACGGTGTGCGCACCCCGATGCAGTGGAGCGCCGACCGCAACGCGGGCTTTTCGCGCGCGAACCGGCAGCGCCTTTACCTGCCCGTGATCACCGACCCGGAGTATCACTACGAGACGGTCAACGTCGAGGCCCAGCAGGGCAACCCGCACTCCATCTACTCGTGGACGAAGCGGCTGATCGCGCTGCGCAAGCGGCACCGTGCCTTTGGGCGCGGCACGCTCGAGCTGCTGCGTCCGGAAAACCGCAAGGTGCTGGCCTACGTCCGCAAATACGAGTCCGAGCAGATTCTCTGCATCGCCAACCTGTCCCGTTTCCTGCAGGCCGTCGAGCTGGACCTGAGCAAGTGGAAAGGCCTCGTGCCGGTCGAGCTGTTCAGCAGCAACGAGATGCCGGTGATCGGCGACAACCCTTACTTCCTGACCATGGGCCCGCACGCCTTCTACTGGTTCGCGATGCAGCCGCGCGCAACGCCGACCATCCAGAGCGACGGCGCGCAGGCCGCGGCGGCCATGCCAGAGGTGCGGGTCGCGGGGGGTTGGGAGGCGGCGCTGGTCGGCGCCTCCAAGGAGTCCCTCGAGGCGGTGCTCCTCGGCTACATCCCGCGGCGGCGCTGGTTCGCGGGCAAGGCCCGCCGGATGAAGACGGCGACGATCACCGACGTGGTCAGCGTCCCGGGCGCGGAGGGCAACTCGTACCTGACCTCGGTCGTGATCGGATACGCGGAAGGCGACCCGGACACTTACATGCTGCCCCTCGCATACGCCAACGCGGCCGAGGCGCCGCACATCCTCGAGCGGTGGCCGCAGTCCGCCATCGCCTGGATTCGCAACGCCGGCGAGGAAGCGCGCGGTTTGCTCTATGACGCGCTCGGCCCGCCGAACTTCGCGGAGGCCATCCTCGGCGCGATCGCGCGGCGCCGCCGTGCCGCCGGCGGCACGGGCACGCTGGTCGGCTCGACCACGCGCGCGTTTGCGCGCCTGCGCGGCCCGGAGACGATTCGGCTGGAGGCGCAGCTCTCGGTCGCCGAGCAGAGCAACAACTCGGTGATCTTCGGCGAGCGGCTGATGCTGAAAGTCTTCCGGCGCCTGGAGGAGGGCGTGAACCCGGAGCTCGAGGTGGGCCGGTTCCTGACCGAGAAGACGAACTTCAGCCAGACCGCGCCGCTGGCCGGCAGCCTCGAATATCGCCGCGCCAAGGGCGAGCCGATCAGCATCGCGATCCTCCAGGGATACGTGCCCAACCAGGGCGACGCGTGGCAGTACACGCTGAACACCGTCGCCCACTTCTTCAGCGCCCCGGAGCTGGTGGGGGTGCAGCCGCCGTCCCCGGCGCGGAGCGTGATCGAGGCAAGCAAGCAAGAGCCCGGGGAGATCGCGACCAGGGCGATCGGCGGCTACCTCGATTCGGCCCGGCTGCTCGGGCGCCGCACGGCCGAGCTGCACGCGGCGCTGTCTTCCGACCCCACCGACCCGGCCTTCGCGCCCGAGCGGATCACGCCGCTGGACCAGCGTTCCATCTACCAATCGCTGAGCGGGCTGTCCATGCGCGCCACCGACCTGCTGCGCACGCAGCTGAACAAGCTGCCCGCCGACACGCGCGAGGAAGGGCGGAAGGTGCTCGAG
>VBGV01000036.1 GCA_005880755.1 Chloroflexota bacterium | reverse complement strand
GCATCAGCTTGGTGACTTTTGGTGTCGAGGACTTGGCTAGGGCGCGTGCTTTCTATGAGGCAATGGGATGGAGCGGAGCCCAACAACCGGACGAGGAGATTGTCTTTTTTCAGTCAGGAAGCATGGTCTTCGGCCTGTGGACAAAACTTGGTGGTCACGGTGCACCTGGAATCGAGCTGGCCCACAACGTCCGGAGTCCAACCGAAGTCGACGCCGTGCTAAGCGAAGCCGAGCGTGCGGGCGGGAAGGTCGTGCGGCCGGGGCATCAGGCAGAATGGGGCGGCTACACCGGCGCGTTCGCGGATCCGGATGGTTACGTTTGGGAGGTCGCCCACAACCCTGATTGGGCGATTGGGGAAGACGGATCGGTACGCCTTCCCTAGCGGCTGTCAGCGGATTGTGGCCGTTTGATCGCGAGCGGAGAGGGAGAGATTTGAACTCTCGATGGGCCAGTGACCCATAACGGTTTTCGAGACCGTCGCCTTCAACCGGACTCGGCCACCTCTCCAGCGAGCCGCCTGTGCTTGGGCTACATGGCGGTCCCGACCGGATTCGAACCGGCGTTCTCGGCCTTGACAGGGCCGCGTGTTTGGCCAGGCTACACCACGGGACCGGCAGCGGCTAAGTCTACCAACGGCCCGGCAATCAACTTTCGCGCCCCTCACCCCAGCCCTCTCCCCTGAGGGGAGAGGGAGTCTGAGCCCTGAAGGGGAGAGGGGGATTGAGACCCCAAACCTATAATTCCCTCCGGCGTGAGCGACAACGACCGTTCGACTTCAGGCTCTCCTGACGAACTTCGCAGACGCTTCCAGATCCTGGAAAGAGTCGCGATCTTCTTCACGCTGCCGGACAACATCCTCCACGCCCTGTCGCGCCGCCTCGCCCCCGCTTCGGCCGCCAAGGGCTCGGTGATCGTGCACCAGGGGGACCCCGGCGACACCATGTTCATCGTCGAGTCGGGCCGCTGCGAGGTGTACGTCGAGGAGTCCCCCGGCCACACCATCACGATCGCGCTGATGGGACCGGACGACTTCTTCGGCGAGATGGCCTTGATTTCTGAAGAGACCCGAACCGCGAGCGTCCGGGCGCTCGAGGACTGCCGGCTGCTCACCCTCGACCGGAAGACCCTCTACGAGACGGTGCCGGCCGAGTCGGATGCCCTGATCGAGCTCACCAAGCTGGTCGAGCAGCGCAAGGACACGCTCCCCAACCTGATCGCCCGCGCGCGCATGGTGGCCCCCGAGCAGGCGGCTTCGACCGTGGCCGTCTACTCCCCGAAGGGAGGTTCCGGCCGGACGACCATCGCCGTCAACATGGCGGCCGCGCTGGCCCGCCGCTTCCCGGGCGAGGTCCTCCTCGTCGACCTGGCCCTCCCCTACAACCACGCCGCCCTCATCTCGTACCTGACCCCGACAGGCTGCCTTGCCGCCGCCAGCCAGGTTCCGCCTCAGAACTTCGAGGAGGCGGTCCTCGGCGCGATCCTCCATCACCCCGGCGGCATGATGCTGCTGCCCGGCGTGCTGCGTGCCGAGCAGGCGGACCTCATCACCGTCGACCTCGTGAACCGGGCGATGGGCATCCTGGTCAACGCTTTTCGGTACATCATCTTCGACCTCGGTGTCGCGTTCACCGACATCGTGATCAGCGTGCTCGACCACTCCCAGCGCGTGCTCGTGCTGGTCACGCCAGAGCTCTCCTCGCTGAAGGACGTCGGCGAGCTGCTGAACATCTTCAACAACGTGCTGAACATCGTTCCCGGGCGCGTGATCCTCGCCCTCAACAACAAGGTCCCGAAGTCGGTCGTGAGCAAGGAGGACGTCGTCCGGACCCTCAAGCAACAGCTGTCGGTGGAGATCGATTTCGACGGCACCAAGCCGGACGAGGCGGCGGTCAAGGGCGAGATCCTGGTCCTGACCGACCCCAAAAGCGCCCTATCGCGCGGAGCGGAACAGCTCGCACAGATCATCGCCGGGACGACCAGCGCCGGCGAGGCCAAGGAAAAGAAGGGCGGATTCAAGCTCGGCCGCCGGTAATTTCCTCTCCGCGCCCCTCACCCTGACCCTCTCCCCTGGAGGGGAGCGGGGACCGCTGATACCCGTGGTAGCATTTCCTCCGTGATCGAACAAGCTGTCGTCTCACTAACCCCCGAAGCCCAGTCGCGCCTGAAAGAGCTGCTGTCCAAGGAAGAGAGCCCGAACCTCGCCCTCCGCATCTTCGTCAGCGGCGGCGGATGCTCCGGGATGCAGTACGGCATGGCCTTCGACGACCAGCGCCGTGCCGACGATGTCGTTCTCGACCACGAGGGCGTCCAGATCGTGGTCGACGACTTCAGCGTGTCCTACATCCGCGGCTCGGAGATCGACTACGTCGACAGCCTCATGGGCGCCGGCTTCACGGTGCACAACCCCAACGCCGTGCACTCGTGCTCGTGCGGGCACTCGTTCGACACCGGCGACGACGCAAGCGGCGCGCAGGCCTGCGGCTGCGGCCACTAGACGCTTCGGTCCAGACGCCTTAGAGAGTTCGCGCTTCTGACCCTGGGCGTGCTCACGCCCGTCGGCATCCTCGCCGTCAACGCCTCGGCATTCGTCATGGTCCATCTGCAGGCTTTCCGCGTCGGCATCGCGGCCTGCGCCCTGGTCAGCGGACTCGTGTTGAACGGACTCACCGCGTGGTGGTTGTTACGCCTCGCGAGCCGCAACGCGCCGCCTCTGTTTCGCGAGTATCGGATGTGGGCGATCGGAGCCGCGGTGGCGCTCGTCCTGGTGACCGCGGTCGGCGGCGGCTACCTCACCTATCTCGGACTGCAAGACCCGAGGCGGCTGCCGGACGTCCTGTCCGTCGTGGTGGCCACGTTCATGCTCGCGCTGCCACTTGCGGTCTCGGTCGCGGCGCGGCGGATCGCGGGGATCGGCGGAATCATCCCGGTCGACGAGCCTCCTGGAAAAGAAAGGAGCCCCCGCCGCGGCGGAGGCTCCCTCAGACAGCGCGGGGGGATCGAGATCCCCCCGCGGACCCCCCTCTCGTAACCACGATTGGGCGGGGCTCCGCTCAAAGCTGGGAGACGGCCGGAGTGAATCCGGCCTTCATGCAAGGCGAAAAAAGGAAGAGCCCCTCTGACGAGGGGCTCTTAGAAAGTCGGATTTAGTTCCGGCTTTACATCATGTCGGGCGACATGCCGCCCGGCATCCCGCCGCCGCGCTTCTCTTCGGGCACCTCGGTGACCATCGCCTCGGTGGTGAGCACCATGGCGGCAATCGACGCCGCGTTCTGCAGCGCGGACCGGGTGACCTTGGCGGGGTCGACGATGCCCGCCTCGAACATGTTCACGAACTTGTCATTGAGGGCGTCGTAGCCCTCGGCGGGCTTGCTCTTGCGGATCTGCTCCACGATGACCGAGCCTTCCTTGCCCGCGTTCATCGCAATCTGCTTGACCGGCTCCTCGAGCGACTTCCGGACGATCGCGACACCGGTCGCCTGGTCGTCCTTCAGGCCGAGCCCGCCGTCGAGCTTCTTCTGCGCGTTCAGGAGCACGGTGCCGCCACCCGCGACGATGCCCTCTTCCACCGCGGCCTTGGTCGCGCTGAGCGCGTCCTCGATGCGGTGCTTCTTCTCTTTCTGCTCCACCTCGGTGGCCGCCCCGACCTTGATCACCGCGACGCCGCCGGCCAGCTTGGCCAGCCGCTCCTGCAGCTTCTCCTTGTCGAAGTCAGAGGTGGTCTCCTCGATCTGGGACTTGATCGCCTTGATCCGGCCCTGGATAGCGGTCTGCCGCTTCGGGTCGTTCTCGGCGTCGACCACGATCGTCGTGTCGTCCTTGGTCACGGTGACCTTGCGGGCCTTGCCGAGCTGCTCGACCTTGGTCTGGTCGAGCTTCAGGCCGAGGTCCTCAGAGATGACCTGGCCGCCAGTCAGGATGGCCATGTCCTCGAGCATCGCCTTGCGGCGGTCGCCGAAGCCTGGCGCCTTGACGGCGACGGCGGTGAACGTGCCGCGCAGCTTGTTGACGATCAGGGTCGCGAGGGCCTCGCCCTCGACGTCCTCGGCCACGATCAGCAGCGGCTTGCCCTGCTGGACCACGCGCTCGAGCACCGGGAGCAAGTCCTGGATGGCCGAGATCTTGCGGTCGGTTATGAGCACGAACGGCTCGTCCAGCACCGCTTCCATGCGGTCCGGGTTCGTGACCATGTAGGCGGCGACGTAGCCGCGGTCGAACTGCATGCCCTCGACCACCTCGAGCTCGGTGGCCATGGTCTGGTTGTCTTCAACGGTGATGACGCCGTCCTTCCCGACCTTGTCCATCGCGTCGGCGATGAGGTCGCCGATCTGCGGGTCCTGGGACGAGATCGCCGCCACGTGGGCGACGTCTTCGTGGCCCTTGACCGGAACCGAGAGCTTCTTGATCTCGTCAACGACTGCCTGGACAGCCTTCTCGATTCCGATCTTGAGCTGCATCGGGTTGGCGCCGGCGGTGACGTTGCGGAAGCCTTCGCTGATCATGGTCTGCGCCAGGATCGTCGCCGTGGTGGTACCGTCACCGGCCACGTCGTTGGTCTTGGTCGCCACCTCGCGCAGCAGCTGCGCGCCGGTGTTCTCCATGGCGTCCTTGAGCTCGATCTCGCGCACGATCGTCACGCCGTCGTTGGTGACGGTCGGGGCGCCGAACTTCTTCTCGAGGACGACGTTGCGGCCCTTCGGGCCGAGCGTGATGCGTACTGCCTGGGCAACTGTGTCGATGCCCTTCTTGAGGTGCTGTCGCGCCTCTACATCGAATGTGACTGTTTTTGCCATATGCGTCCCTCTTCTTTTATCTGTGGATTACTTCTTGCCGTTCGCGAGGACGGCGAGCACGTCCTTCTCGGAGACGATCAGGTACTCGATTTCATCGAGCTTGAATTCGTTGCCGGCGTACTTGGCGTAAAGCACTTTGTCGCCGACCTTGAGCTCCATCGGCACCTTGGTGCCGTTGTCCAGGATCCTTCCAGTCCCCACTGCCTCGACGATGCCCTCCTGGGGCTTCTCCTTGGCTGTGTCCGGAAGGACGATCCCGCTCTTGGTCTTCTCTTCCTTTTCCACCGGCTTGACCACTACCCGGTCGCCCAACGGTCTCAGTTTCATGTACGGCCCTCCTCGGCTGTTGCGTGAATTGGCAGTCCCCCCTCCCGAGCGCTTAGCACTCTGACAGGTCGACTGCTAATAGTAGTACCAACCGGGTTGGCGCCGCTAAACGTCCTCTTCAGGGTCCTCTTCCAAGGGCGCTGCTTCGGCCTTTTTGATGATCTGACGGGCGGTCTCGGCATCCTCGTCCGGCACCATCAGCCGGGCTTCGGTCAGGTCGATGCCGACCCCGTATGCGGTGTCGCCGAACACCTCGGCGCGCAGGCCGTCCGCCTGGAGGATCGCCTGCAGGATCTCCGCCTGGATGCGCTGGCCTTTGAAGATCACCGCCCAGCCCCTGACGCTCACGGCTCCCAGCCTAGCGAAGGGTCGACGTCCGCGGGCCTGGGCCCACCGCCCAGGTAGCCGGCCGCCGCGATCATCGCGGCATTGTCGGTGCACAGGTCGAGGGGCGGCGTGGTGAGCCGCGCCCGGTCCCCCACCACCTCGGCCGCTCGCTTGCGGAGGAGGGTGTTGGCCGCCACCCCGCCGGCGACGACGACCTCCGCCACAGGCTGCTCCTCGAGGCCCAGATCGAGCTTTTCGAGCAGCGATTCCACGACCGACTGCTCGAACGCCGCCGCGAGGTCGGCGCGGTCCTGGTCGGTGACCGCTTCGCCAAGGTCCCGCAAGCGATAAAGCAGCGCGGTCTTCAGGCCGCTGAAGCTGTACTCGAGTCCCGGCAGGGACGGTTTGGGCAGCGGCTGGCGGCGGGGGTCGCCGGTGCGGGCCAGCCGGTCCAGCGCCGGTCCGCCTGGGTAGCCGAGGTCGAGCATCCGGGCCGCCTTGTCGAAGGCCTCGCCGGCGGCGTCGTCGCGTGTCCGGCCGATCACCTCGAAGCGCCCGTGCTCCGGCATGCGGACGAGGTCGGAGTGCGCGCCGCTCACCACCAGCCCCAGGAGCGGAGGCTCCAGGTCCGGGCGCGCGAGCATCGCAGCGTAGATGTGACCCCAAAGGTGGTTGACGCCGGTGAGCGGTTTGGACCAGGCGGTGGCCAGGCCCTCAGCCACGCCGACACCCACCAGGAGGCAACCGACGAGGCCGGGGCCGCGCGTGACGGCGATGAGGTCGAGGTCGGCGGGCTGGACCGCGGCCTTTTCCAGGGCCTGGTCGAGGAGGTGCGGCAGCCGCTCCAGATGGTCGCGGGCGGCGAGCTCGGGGACGACGCCACCGAACTCGTGGTGCAGCTCGACCTGGGAGTGGATGACGTTGGCCAGGATCCGGCGGCCGTCTTCGACCACCGCGACGGAGGTTTCGTCGCAGCTGGTTTCGATGCCGAGGGTTAGCAATCTGCTTTCCTTGCCCCTCACCCTGACCCTCTCCCCTGTGGGGAGAGGGGAGTCAGTCTCCCTTGGTGAGGAGGTCGCGGCGGAGGCCGCGGACTTCGGCTTCGATCCGCTCCAGGTTGGCCTCGTAGGCCTTGCGGAAGCGCGGGGAGTGGATCGAGTCCGACCACATCACGATCGCGTCTTCGCCATTGTCCGTGTAGTAACCCTTGCGCCGCCCGATGACCTTGAAGCCGAAGGCCTCGTACATCCGCATCGCGTTGTCGTTGCTGGTCCGGACCTCGAGCGTCACCCACTTGGCGCCCATGTCGTAGGCGGCCTGGACGAGGCCGGCGAAAATGATCCTTCCGTACCCGCGGTGCTGGAGGTCGCGCCGGACCCCGATCGTGGTGACGTGGGCCTCGTCGTACATCCGCCACATGCCGCCGTAGCCGATGATCGTCGGGTCGAAGTCGGCGATCCGGTACCCGTCGGGTCGCTCCACCATCCCGTCCTGGCGAAGCACGACGTAGTGGGCGCTGGCGCGGGACGCCAGCTCCCGGTAGTAGGCGTTGCGGGGCCAGGGAGTGGCGAAAATCTCGCGCTCGATCTCCTGGACCGTGTTGACGTCGGCCTCCCGCATCAGCTCCAGGACGAGCTGCTGCCTGAGCTGGACCATTACTTCCTGGAAGCCGAGAACGTCTGCATGTATTCGATTTCGAGACTACCATAGGGAACTTCGCGTGCCGTCTCGAGCATTTTCGCGGCGGCCTCGACCAACCGCCGCAGCTCCTTTTCCGGCTTGAATCGATGCCCGGCGATGCTCGCCACCCGTCCAACCAGGGGATACGCCGCCGGGATGTCAGCCGGCGCGCCGAGGGCTACCTCCCCACCTGGAACGAGGAAATAGAACCGGCCGCGCCCGGCGTCCGCGACGGCCGTTACCGGCTCCTCGCTGCGGGCCGCCTGCAGGTCGAGCGTCGGCAGGGGGACGATTGGAACCCCGAGGCCCTTGGCAAGGCCGAGACCAAAGGACACGCCTACGCGAAGACCCGTGAACGAACCGGGGCCGTTTGCCACCGCGACCTTGGTGATCGACTTCGTCCGAGCAAGACGCCTCAGATCCTGTACGTCCAGGCCCCGGCCCGCCCGGACCGACTCCGTCATCTCGTGACCGTCGATGGTCGCAATGACAGACGAGCTGGGCGACGAGGTATCAATGACTAAGATCACGGATCGTCCTGATCAGGCGGCGGTCGGCGCCAAGGTGCTCGATCTCGAGGTGAGCCGCGCCGTCCACTTCCAGGCGCTCCCCCCACTCCACCACCACGGCGCCCTGCCCAGCCAGCTCTTCGAGGCCGAGGTCGCGTAGCTCGCTGCTGTTCTCGACCCGGTAGAGGTCGACGTGAGCAAGCTGTACGCGACCCGGGTAGAGGCGGACCAGCTGGAAGGTCGGACTGGCGACCGCCGCATCCGACCCGGTGCCCCGAGCCACGCCGCGGACGAATGTCGTCTTGCCGGCGCCAAGCTCGCCCGTCAGGAGGACCACGTCGCCCGACTGGAGTCGCTCGCCGAGGCGCTGTCCGGCGTGCTCGGTCTCGGCCGGTGAGCTCGTGGTCTCGCTAGGCGAAGTGGTCATAGCCGGTTTTCTCCAGGCGGAGGTCGGCGCCGCGCGCGTCCACGACCTTGATGGTCTTGTCCTGAGTCAGGGTGCCGACCGGCCGCAATCCGGCCTCGGCGATCAGACGCTCTGGACCCACGCAGACCAGCTCGGCCTCTTCGCCGCTCGTCAGCGCCTCTTCGATCGAGGCACCAGCCGCACGCGGAACGTCTCCGGCGCGCAGGACGCACCCGACCCCCGCCATCGCGGCGAACTTTTCCATCTCCCGGACCAGACCGTCGGAGATGTCTCCGCAGCACAGAGCGAGCTGGTTGAGGCGCTTGCCCTCGTCGATCAGCGGCACGAGCCGGTGGGCGCGGCGCTCGCGCAGCGCCACGGCAGCGGCGCCGAGCGGGCCGGTCACAGCAACAGTCCAGCCTGCTTCGGCTTGCGCCCGAGCCAGCGGCATCGTTGTCGTGTGACCGACCACGGTGAGCGACAGGACCGCCGGCCCATCGGTCGCGCTCATGTCGCCGCCCGCGATCGCCAGCTTGAGGCCCTTGGCCAGGCCTGCCATGCCGCCGTAAAGACTCGTCAGCCGCTCGACCGTCCAGCGGTTGGGCATGGCCATGGAGGTGAGCGCCCATAAGGGCTGCGCGCCTTTGGCCGCGAGGTCGCCGAGGGCCAGAGCCAGCGACCTCCAACCGACGTCCTCCGCGCTCATCCAGCCGAAGTCGAAGTGGACGTCCTCGACGAACATGTCGGTGCTCGCGACGACGAAACCCGTCGCGTCGGCGATGACCGCCGCGTCGTCGCCGCCCGCGCCCGCCGAGAGGTACGGCTTGATGCGTTCGAGCAGACCGAGCTCGCCAATGCCTTCGAGGGTCACGAGGTCAGCATGCCACGCAGGCGGCGCACGGCCTGCTCAGGGTCGGCCGCCTCGGCGACGGCTCGAATGACGCACACGCGCCGTATCCCGATGCTGGTCAGCTCGGCGACGTTGCGCTCATCGATCCCGCCGACGGCGAACACCGGCTTGGGCTGGACTGCGGATGAGATGTCGGCGATCCCCCGCGGGCCGATGACTTTCTTGTTGGTCTTGATTGGCGTGGCAAAGGCAGGGCCGCTGCCGAAGTAATCGGCCCCAAACGCCCCCCGGGCGGCGTCGACGGTTGAGGCGGAGACGCCAATGAGCAGCCGAGGGCCCGCGATCGTGCGAGCAGCTTCGAGGCTGATGTCATCCGGACCGAGATGGACGCCGTCCGCCCCACTGAGGAGCGCGATGTCCAGGTGGTCGTTGACGATGAACAGCTGGTCACGCAACAGGCGGCGAAGCTCTCGCGCCAGCTCCAGCAGCAAACCTCGCGGCAGCGTCTTGTGCCGGAGCTGCAAGACGTCGGCTCCGCCACGGACGGCAGCGGCCGCCACTTCGATGATGCGCTCCGGCTCGGCGTCCGGGGTGATGACGTAAAGCCGGGCTTCCTGAAGCCTCAGCTCAGGATCTGGCGCAGCTTTTCCCGGAACGCTTTCGGCGCCGTGTCGCAGTCGCACGAGTGCTTGACCAGCCGCTTCAAATGCGCCTCGAACTCGTAGTGGTCCATGCAGTCCGGGCAGCCTTCGAGGTGCAGCTGGACCTGGAGCGCCTCCGTATCGTTCAGCTCTCGATCGACGTAGCGGTCGAGCTTGTCAGAACACTCTTCGCATCTCATGTCTGTGGCACCTGCTTCATGCCGCCTGGGCGCACGATACCCGATTCGACGGCGTAGTCATAGAGGGATTTTTGGAGCTGCTGGCGGGCCCTGTGGAGTCGGGACATGACCGTCCCGATCGGCACTCCGAGGGTGTCCGCGGCGTCCTTGTAGGAGAAACCTTCGACGTCGACGAGGAGCACGACTTCGCGGTGCAGCGGGGGGAGCTTGTCGACCGCGGACACCACCTCTGAGGCGGCGATCTTGTCCAGCACGTCGGCCTCGGGCCGCGCGCCCTCGTCCCGCAGCTTTTCGAACAGCACGAACTCGCCGAGGTCGTCCAGGCTCACGTCCTCTTTGCGCGATCCTTTGAACCGGTCCCAGAACAGGTTGCGCATGATCGCGAAAAGCCAGGCTTTCATGTTCGTCCCCGCCTGGTAGCTGTGCTGGTAGCGCAGCGCCCGCAGGTAAGCCTCCTGGACCAGGTCCTGCGCCTGGTCTGGGTCGTGGGTGAGGCGGAGCGCGCCCCTGTACAAAGTGTCGAGATGTGTCATTGCCTCTTCCGCGAAGGCAGTTTGTGCGGCGGGTTCCGCCATCAGTACTGCCAGTTTAGGATCACCTGCCTTGCACCCATTTGAAGCCACGGGGCGACTGGGCTATTCCGAGTAGCGGCGTTCGACCCGTGGGCCGATTCCGGTCAGGACCTCATAGGAGATCGTGTTCGACCACTCGGCCACTTCCTCGGCCGTGATGACCTGGTCGCCGTCGCGGCCGATCAGCGGCGCGCGGCGGCCGCGCACCAGGACGTGGCCTCGGTTGGCGCGGGCCCGAAGCACGCCGTCGGCATAGCCGATCGCCACCGTCGCGACGCGGGCTTGACCCGGGGCTTGCCAGAGAGAGCCGTAGCCGACGGTAGCTCCTTTCTCCACGGTCTTGACGTGCGTGACCAGCGAACGCAGCGCCAGCGCAGGTTTGGTGCCGGGCCACTCGCAGCCGTAGATCGAGATTCCGCACCGCACCGCGTCGAGGGCGAAGTCCGGATGGTTCAGCGCGCCGGCGGAGTTGCATGCGTGGCGCATGCCCGGGCTCACGCCCAGGCGCGAGATCGTGTCCATGAAGAGCTCGAACTGACGCCGCGTCATCGCCTCGTCGGACTCGGCCTTCGCGAAATGCGTCCACGTGCCGGCCAGCCGCGTGCCTCGCGATTCGTCGATGTACTGGGCGAGCGCCGGCGCGTCTTCCGGGGCGCACCCGAAGCGTCCCATGCCGGTGTCGATCTTCAGGTGGACCGGCACCGGCCGTTCCGACGCGGCCAGTGCTTCGGCCAGCTCTCGGTTCGACACCGTGATGCTGCAGCCGGTCGCCGCGGCGGCCCTGGCCTGCGAGGCCACGAGCCCACCCATGACCAGGATCTGTTCCGGGTCGACCAGCCCGCGGATCTGCGCCGCCTCCTCCAGGGTGGCGACGGCGAGCCCAGTCGCGCCCCCCTCCAAAGCGGCGTGCGCGACCGGCACCGCGCCGTGGCCGTAGCCGGCGGCCTTGACGACCGCGAAGAGCTTTGTCCCTTTTGGCAAGTGGCCGAGGATGCGGTCGCAGTTGGCGCTGATCGCGCCGAGGTCGACGTCGGCCCAGCGAAGCGGGTTTTTCAGAGGCCGCCCTGGCGGAGGATGTTCATGACGAGCGGGATCTCCATCAACAGGTCGCTCGCGAGCAGGCCCGAGTCGCCCAGGCGCTCCGAGATGCGGCTGCCGGCGGCGGCGTGGACATAGACACCGGTCACTGCGGCGGCATAAGGCTCCGAGCCCTGCGCGATTAGCCCCCCGATGATCCCCGACAGCACATCGCCGGTGCCGCCGCTCGCGAGCGCCGGAACCTCGTGCGGGTCCTCGCTCGTGCGGCCGTCGCGAGCTCGCCCGGATGCGGCGTCAGCACACGATTCTTGCCCAGCTTGCCCTTCGCGCGGGGCGAGACGGCCAGCGCGTTGAGGCCGTCGGCGTCGATCACGAGAGGGCACTTCGCGTGCAGCGCGAGATCCAGCACGAGCCGCCACGTCGAGCTGTCGCGGCCAAGTCCTGGACCGATGATCCCGACCGACCCGGTCGCGAGCTGGCGGAGGATCGAGTCGTACGCAGCGTGACCGACGGCGCCCGGCGCGACCTCCGGCACCGGTGTGGCCATCACCTCGGTGCATTTCGCGGCGAGGATGGGATAGATCGTGTCCGCCACCAGGAGCCGGACCAGCCCGGCGCCCGTCCGCGCGGCCGCGGTGGAACAGAGATACGCGGCCCCGGTCAGGCCGAGGCTTCCGGCCAGGACCACGGCGGTGCCGAAGGTGCCCTTGTGCGCGTCCCTGGGACGCGCCGGGATCAGCACGGCGTCCGGCGCGGGCAGCATCGTCGTGCCCGCGTCTGGGATCTCGAGGTGCGCGGTCGCGACCGCGAGCCGGCTGTGGTGGGTGATGCTCACCTCGACCTGTGCGCCGCGGTCGTTGCCGAGCAGCCGCGTGCGGGGCGCCCCGTTCGGGCCCGGCAGGATCTCGATCCGGCGACGGGGAAAGCAGATCCCGGTGCCGTCGAAGCACTTGATCACGGCTTCCTTGGCTGCCCAGCGACCGGCCAGGCGCTCGTCGTTGCCGGCGCAGTAGGCCTGTTCGGCGGGGGTGTAGACCTTGTTCAGGAAGCCGGGGCCGGAGCGCTTGACTGCGAGCGCGATCCGGTCAACCGAGACGGCGTCTACCCCGATTCGCTGCATGGAGACATTCTGCCTTCTCCCTCGCCCCTCACCCTGACCCTCTCCCCTGAAGGGGAGAGGGACGGTGTCTTATTCGACGGTGACGGTTTTCGCGAGGTTGCGCGGCTGGTCGACGTTCTGGCCGAGCTTGACTGCGACGTGGTAGGCGAACAGCTGAAGCATCACCGTATTGAGGACCGCGGAGGCCGCTTCCTCGACCGCGGGCATCCTGAAGATGTCCGTCGCGACGCCGTCCAGTGAGTGGTCTCCTTCCGTCACCAGCGCCAGTACCGGTGCGCTGCGCGCGACGATCTCGTGGACGTTGCTGACCATCTTGTCCTTGGTCGCGCTCGCGGTGCAGATCGCGACGACGGGAAACTGCTCGTCCAGCAGCGCGATCGGCCCGTGCTTGAGCAGGCCGCCCGAGGTTCCCTCGGCGTGGATGTACGAGATCTCCTTCAACTTGAGGGCGCCTTCGAGGGCGACCGGATAGTCGAGGCCGCGGCCGGCGAACATGAAGTTGCGGTAGCCGCTGTACTTGTGCGCGAGCTCGACGATCTCTTTGTCACGGGCAAGGATGCCGCGGACCTGGTCCGGCAGCGCGCGCAGCGCCTCCACCAGCTCGCCCCGGCGCTCGAGCGAGACGCGGCCATCGACGGTCGCGAGTCGCAGCGCCAGCAGGTAGAGGCTGATCATGTGGGCCAGCAACGTTTTCGTCGACGCGACACCGATCTCCGGCCCCGAGTGCAGGTAGATCGCGCCGTCGGCGTCACGGTCGGCGGTCTCGCCGGACTGAGTGATCACGACGTTCAAGGTGTGGTCGCCCACAGTCGGGCGGCGGTAGCGGAACTCGGAGGCGTCCTCCGCTCGCGCGGGGAGGCCCACCCAGTCCTCGATCACGTACTCGCCGATCATCGCCGCGTGCAGCGACGTGCCCATGCCCAGCAGCAAAACGTCTGTGATGCCCTTGAGCTGGTCGTCGGGGACGTCGAACTCGCGGAAGGTGACCGCGCCGTCGTCGGTCAGCCGCCCGCGCATCGCGTTGGCGACCGCCTCGGGCGACTCGTGGATCTCCTTGAGCATGAAGTGAGGGAAGCCGCCTTTCTGCGCCTGCGCCACGTCCCAGTCGACATGCACCACCTTTGACTTCACGGTCACGCCGTCCAGGGTGGAGACCTCCGCGCCCAGCGGGGTCACCGCAGCGACCTCGCCCTCACCCAGCACGAGCACGCGCTTGGTGTAGGGAATGATCGCGGTGATGTCCGACGCGATGTAGTACTCGCCGTCGCCAAGGCCCACGACCAGCGGCGCGTTCAGCCGCGCGCCGACCAGGAGCTCGGGGTCGTCGCTCGAGAACATGGCGAGGGCGTAAGCGCCCTTGATGCGCTTCAGCGCCGCGCGCACGGCCGCCAGGAAGTCTCCCTTGTAGTTGGCCTCGATGAGGTGAGGCACGACCTCGGTGTCGGTCTCGGACGGGAACTCGTGGCCCGCCGCCTCGAGCTCGGCTTTCAGCTCGGCGAAGTTTTCGATGATCCCGTTGTGGACCACGAAGATCTTGCCGTGGCAGTCCGTGTGGGGGTGGGCGTTGATGTAGGTCGGCTTGCCGTGCGTCGCCCAGCGCGTGTGGCCGATGCCCAGCTTGCCCGAAGGCATGTTGGCCTCGAGCTTCTCGATGAGCGTGTCGACCTTGGCCTCCGACTTGGTGATGCTGGTGCGATTCGCATGACCGGCCTTGGGCAGCTCGAGGACGGCTACGCCCGCCGAGTCATAGCCCCTGTACTCGAGGCGTTTGAGGCTCTCCATGAGGATCGGCGTCGCTTCCCGGTCGCCGAGGTACCCGATGATTCCGCACATATCTTTACTTAACTAGAACTCCCGGGGCGCTTATTTCGACCGCTGCTGGGACGTTGGAACGGTGGAGGAGGCGGTCAGGTTACTCCTAGGGGCCGGGGCTTGGCGAGACGTTGGGGTTCGCCGAGATCGAGTACTTCACAGTCGCGATCGACACGGAGCCCGAAATGCCGTCGGGGTAGCGAATCTGGATCGAGAAGGTGGCGTCCGAGGTGCTCTTGCTGAGGTCCACGGCATCCAGCGCGATGCGCTGGATGCGGCCCAGCAGGGCCGGTTCGCCGCTGATGATCACGGTGACGGGGGTGATCGAGATGCCGGTCACCCGGTAGCCGCTGGGGGGCGGGTGCGTCGGGGTGGCGTCGACCAGAGGGACGGTGCTGCTGGAGGCGCCCGGCGAGGCCTCGATGTGGAGGTTGACGGCGATCACATCCACGGTGGCGCAGGGCTGGGTCCGGCACGACGTGAGGTCGATCAAGCCGTTGCTGTTGGACACCTGCACGGGTTGATTCGGCGAGTCGATCGTGCCCACGTTCACCTGGCCTGGCAGCGAGGCGGAAGCGGCGATGTTCGTCTCCCAGCTGACCGGCCCGTCAAAGTGAACCTTGCACGGATTCGGAATGGTTGCCCCGGGGCAGATCGCGAGCGTCTTGTTCACGCTCCACCCGGGCGCGGCGCGGGCGACCACCACGACCGGCAGCTCGCGGACCTGGCGCGTGTCCACCTGGACCGCGATCGGTGGCGGCTGCTGGACCGTCACGCCGCTGAGGAGCGGTCGAGCGGTCACGTTCAGGCTGACCGCGGAGCCGGGGAGCGCGCGCGTCGCGTCGACGGAGGCGACCAGGTTGCTCGAGTCGACGCGGCTGATCACGTCGGCCAGGCCGGAGTACGTGACGGTGGTTTTGGTGGGCGGATTGATCAGGATGATGTTCGGCGGAACGGTGTAGTTCAGGCTCACCGTCAGGCTCTTGGTCGTGGGCGGGTTCTGGGAGAAAGCCACGGCGCCGAGCATCAAAACCGCGAGGCCGACTGCGAGCAATTTCAGGCGCCAGGAGTCGGTGATCAGGCTCCAGTTCATCGCCGGAACCTGAAGATGCCGTTGCCGTTCGGCGAGGACACGCGGAGGGCAATTCGGCGGCGCAGGTCGTCGGCATCGAGGTTGCGGTTGATCTTTCCCTCTTCGATCACTGAGATGTTGCCCGTCTCTTCGGAGACTACGAGCACGAGCGCGTCGGACGCGAGCGACAGGCCGAGCGCCGCTCGGTGGCGCGTGCCGAGGCGTTCGCGAACCGTGCCCTCTTCAGGCAGGGGAAGCAGACATCCGGCCGCGACGATCCGATCTCCGCGTACGATCACGGCGCCGTCATGCAGCGGCGAGTTGGGATAGAAGATCGACTGCAACATCTCGGCCGAGATCTCACCGTTGATGCGCACGCCCGTTGCGGCGTAGTCCTCGAGACCGACCTCGCGCTCAAACGCAATCAGCGCCCCGGTCTTTTTCATGCTCAGTCGCTCTGTGGCGCGGATGGCCTCGGAGATCGCCTGGTTGTACTGCCGAGTGTTGAATCGCGACAGCGGGCGCCCGATGTGGCCGATGCGGCCGAGCTGGTCGAAGGCACGTCGTAGCTCGGGTTGGAACATGACGATGACCGCGATGATGATGAAGAAGGTCGCGTTGCGAAACAGCCAGGACAGCAGGATGAGATTGAACGTGGTGGACAGCACGCCGACGACCGCCAGCAGGATGAGGCCGACAAGGATCTGAATGCCCTGCGTTCCGCGGAGCAGACGCAACAGCTGATAGAGGATGAACGTGACGACGGCCACGTCGATCACCTCGACCGGGCCGAGGTGGCGGACCACCTCGAGCAGCTGCAGCCAGAACTGGCTGATGAAGCTCATTGGCTGACGCCGGGCGCGCGCAGGGCGCCCTCTCCAAAAATTTCCGCCATCAGGGCCATCTGCGCGTAGAGGCGGTTTTCGGCTTGCTGGAAAACGACCGAGCGCGGGCCGTCGATGACCTCGTCGGTGACCTCCTCGCCGCGGTGCGCCGGCAGGCAGTGCATGAAGATGGCGCCGGGGGCGCGATCCATCACGGCCTGGCTGACCTGGTAGTGCATGAAGGCCCTACGCCGGGATTCCTGGTCCCGTTCCTGCCCCATCGATGTCCATACGTCGGTGTAGATTGCCGTCGCGTTGTCCAGGTTCGTGATCTCGTTCGTCAGTGTGACTGTGTGGGTTCCTGAGTCGATGCTACGCGCGCGTTCGATCACCGCGGATGGCGGCTCGTAACCGGCCGGGCTGACCACCGTGAGAGCGAAGCCGGTCAGGGCGGAGGCCTCGATCAGCGAGGTCGCCATGTTGTTGCCGTCGCCGATATACACGACACGCTGCTCAACCAGGCTTCCCGCCACCTCTTCCAGTGTCAGCAGGTCGGCGAGCACCTGGCATGGATGTGAGCGGTCGGTGAGGCCGTTGATCACGGGCTTGTCGGATGCCCTGGCGAGCGCGACGAGGTCGTCATGTGAGCGCAAACGCGCGACCACTCCGTCGACGTAACGGTCGAGCACTTGGGCGGCGTCGGAGATCGTCTCCCGGACGCCCAGCTGGACGTCGTTCTCGGTCAGCGTCGTGGTCGCGCCGCCGAGCCGGGCGATGCCCACCTCGAAAGAGACACGCGTCCGGTGCGATGGCTTCTGGAAGAGCATGGCGATATGGCGGCCCTGAAGCGGCCGTTTCGACCACTTGCCGGCCTTGATCTCGTGGGCCAGGTCGAGGAGCTGGCGCAGCTGCCTCCGGTCGAGGTCGGCGAGGTCGATGAAGTCGCGACCCTTCAGCGAAACCACAGGAGCGATCATGATCGCTCGCCCGACTATAGACCGCGCTATAGACGGGGCTCGATAAGCTCACCCGCCACGATCGGCGAAATGGCCAGGTCGCGCAACGAATCGAACTCGGGAAGTCGGGAGCGGAGCTTGGGGTCGTCACGGAGCCGCAGGATCAGGTCGCGGCAGGCGGCGGGGTCGAGTCCGAAGCGGGCGGGCTTGAAGCTGAGCGGCATCTCGTGCTGGAGCTGGATCGTCAGGCGATCCGTGACTCGGACGTTCGGCCACGAGTGAGGATCGGTGAGCGTGACCGACACCATTTGCACCCACAGGGCGCCCATCTCGTGCCGGCCCTGGATCACGAGCAGCCGGTCGCGGAAAAGGGCGAGACGGCCGGGCGGCCAGTTGAAGAGCTGGACCAGGCACCAGATGGCGACTCCCGCGCCGCCCGCCGCACCTACCGCGAACGCGAATCCCGCGACCGCGGCTCCTCCGATGGCGAAAGCTGCGACCGTAAGCGCGCCGAAGACCACCACCCAGGCCACCCCCGCCACGCCGAGGGTCACGATCGACCGGCGTGATCGAACGTAGATCAAGCTCGCCCCAGCACCAGCGAGTAGTGTATTCCCGAGCCTTGATGCAGGACGTGATCGCGGAACGCGCCGCCATCGACAAGGCGGTTTCGGGGAAGACGGTATGCACGATCTTCAGCGACGCCGTCACGAAGTGGGGCGACAGGCCCGCGCTGCACTGGAAGGAGAACGGCGACACGCGGACCCTGACGTGGCGCGGTTACCGCGACGAGGTGGCCGCCGTGACCCTTGCCCTCCGCTCTCTGGGTTTTGGCCCCGGGCAGTTCGGGCTGATCATGGCCCGCAACGCGCCGGAGCACGTCATCGCCGACCTCGGCATCGTCCACGCGGGCGGGGCGGCGATCAGCGTCTACAACACGCTCGCGCCCGAGCAGATCGAGTACGTCGCCAACCATTCCGAGGCGACGGTCGCGTTCGTCGAGGACGAGGGATTTCTCGAGAAGTTCCTGGCCATCCGGTCATCGACCCCCAAGCTTCGCCACCTGGTGCTGGTACGCGGGTCGGCCCCTGAGGGCGTGATCACGTGGGAATCCCTGGTCGCGAACGGGCGTGAGATGTACGCGGCAGAGCCAAAAGCATTCGAGGAATCGTGGCGCGCGGTCGGACCCGAGGACACCATCTCGCTGATCTACACGTCAGGCACCACCGGACCGCCGAACGGCGTTGTCTATTCCCACAACAACATCCTGTGGACCCTCGAGTCGATCCAGCGCTTCTACCCGCTCGACCCGGAAACCTGCGTCAGTTATCTACCCCTGGCACACGTGGCTGAGCGGTTCACCTCGCAGTGGCGCGGCATTCATCTAGGTCATGAGGTCTGGCTCTGCCCGGATCCGAACCTGCTGCTGCCGTACCTGCTGGAAGCGAGGCCGACCTTTTTCGTGGGTGTGCCGCGGGTGTGGGAAAAGCTGATGGCGGGTCTTCAGGCCGGCATCGCCGCGGAGCCCGACGAAGACAAACGTCAGATGGCGCAGGGCGCCGTGTCGGCCGCGGTGTCCGCCTATCGCCTGCGCCACGCGGGCCAACCGGTGCCGCCCGAGCTGGCTGCCGGGGTCGAACGCGCGCAGCCACTCTTCACCCTCCTGCGCTCCAAAGTCGGCCTTGACCGCGTTGCAATGGCAATCACGTCGACCGCGCCCTGCCGTCCCGAGGTGCACGAGTTCTGGGGCGCGCTCGGCATGCCCCTTTTTGAGGTGTGGGGCATGAGCGAGCTCACCGGTCCAGCGACCGTGGTTCCGATGGACGACCATCAGGCGCCTTCGATCGGCCGGCCGATGCCCGGGGTTGAGGTCCGGCTGGGCGAAGACGGCGAGCTGCTGGTCCGCGGCGGCAACGTCATGGTCGGCTACTACAAGGAGCCCGGCAAGACCTCGGACATGATCGACGCCGACGGCTGGGTCCACAGCGGCGACATCGCCGAGGCAGGGACCCACGGGCAGTTCAAGATCATCGACCGCAAGAAGGAGCTGATCATCACCTCCGCGGGCAAGAACATCTCGCCTGCCAACCTGGAGGCGCTCGCGAAGTCGAGCCCGATCATCGGCCAGGCGGTCGCGGTCGGCGACTCGCGGAACTTCATCTCGGTCCTGGTCGTCCTCGACCCGCAGGTCGCTCCGGTATGGGCGAAGGCACGCGGCGTCGAGGCTTCGTCGATGGCCGAGCTGGTTGAGCAGCCGGCCGTGATCGACGAGGTGCGGCGCGCGCTCACCGCGGCCAACACTCACCTCTCGCGCGTCGAGCAGTTCAAGCGCTTCACCATCCTGCCGACCGAGTGGTCGCCGGAGTCCGAAGAGCTGACGCCCACCATGAAGCTCAAGCGGCGCGTGATCAACACCAAGTACCAGCCGCAGATCGAGGCGATGTACGCGAATCCACCTGGCGGCCACGCGGTCGACCCGGAGCGTGAGGGCGGCTAGGGCTTAGCGCCGTTCTTTCTGCTCGCTGCGGCGGGCGGCTTGAAGCTCATCACCGCATCGGTGAACAGACGTGTCGCGAGCCGGGTCTTTGGTTCCCCCGTCCTGGCGGCTAGCTTGCTGAGGTGATCGATGACGCGCGGTTCGATGCTGAGCCGGTAGAGCTGTTTGACGACTGGTGTTTTGTCTTTCATGTCGACGATTGTCGGTCGGGGTTGGTGCCGTGCCAATGTCGGTTGTTAAGAGGGAGAATGACGCGGCCTCCACGTGTTTTTGCCGCTGCGGGACGTGGGGATCGACGGGCGGCTGGATCGTTATCGCGTGGCTCTTGCCTCGCTTGGCTCGACCGTGCACTCGACGTTGGTTTGACCTGTTAAGAGCATTCCATTTCTGAACACTCGTTCGTAACCTCGGGGGCATGTCTGACGTGTCGGATGCGGTTGTGCTGCTGCTCGCTCGGATCGAGGAGTTCTGCGCGGAATCCCTCCGCGAGACCGGTCCCGAGCTGACCGCCGATTTGAGGGAGCTCGCGCGTGGCCGGAACTTGCTCGACCTGAAGTTCTCGGAGATGGCGGCGGCATTTGCGGCGACCGATGAGTACGATGCCGAGGGCTCGATCTCGCCTATTCACTGGATCAGACACAACTGCCACATGACAAGCGGCGCGGCAGCTGATCGGGTCGTCGTAGGCGAGCACATCGCGAGCGTTCCCGAGAGTCTGAGTGCGATGGCCGATGGAGAGATCGGCTTTTCGCATCTGGCGCTGATCGCGCGCGAGGCGGTGGCGCTTGCCGAGTCGGGCAGCAACAAGCAGTTCGACGAGTCGTATTTGCTACGCAAGGCAAAAGCCTTCAGCGTCGGTCGGTTCCGCAACTTCTGCCATCACTACCGACATTCCATCGATCCCAAGGGTTATGCGGCGGACGAGGCTGAAGTGACGCAAGCCCGTTCGTTGAGCCTGACGCTGGGTGAGAGCGGGGTGTTGTGGATCCGCGGCGTGCTCGATCCGGAAGGCGGTGCCGCTCTCCGAACTGCGCTGGATCCGCTGGCGAAGCGCAATGGTAAGGGCGACGACCGGAGGCTTGACCGGCGCCTCGCCGACGGGCTCGTCGAGATGGCACACCATGCGCTGGATGGCGGGGCGCTTCCACAGCGGGGCGGGCAACGTCCTCACCTGCAGGTCACGACGACGCTCGAGACTCTGCTTCAGCGCTGCGGCGCACCGGCGGCCGACCTGGAGCTGGCGCTGCCGATCTCGGCCGCCGCCGTGGAGCGGTTGGCGTGCGACTGCAACGTGACTCGAATCTTGCTCAACGCGGATTCCCAAGTGATCGACGTCGGACGCACGACGCGAAGGATTCGGGGGTCGACCCGACGCGCCCTCAATGTGAGGGACAAAGGCTGCAGATGGCCCGGTTGCGATCGGCCGGCGTCCTACACATCCGGGCATCATCTGAAGCACTGGACCAGGGGCGGTCCCACAGACCTACCGAACCTTGTCCTTCTTTGCCATCGGCATCACTGGATGGTGCATGAGGGTGGATGGCAGTTTGTCCTGACTGACGGTCAGTACGTGACGGTGCCGCCACAGATGGACCTTTTCCGGCAGCCGGCTCGAGGGCCGGATGAGAGCGCGGCCTGACCAGTCAGGCACGCGGGGATACCGGTTCTATGCCAGCTTCGTGCCCAGGCGATCGATTTCGGCCGAGGTCATGCCGGAAGCCTGGAGGTACCCGTCCACTCCTCCCCACTTTTGGTGCAGGTGGTCGAGCACGCCCAGGATTCGTTCCGGCGGACACCGAAGCTCATCGCGAAACGCGTCCCGCTTGTCCGGCGGCGCCTCGCTGATCCACACCTCGTATTGCTTCGCAAGCTGCTGGTCGGTTTCGGCGTAGTCGGCGGCGATGTGATCGCGCGGGACGCCGGCCAGGTCGAGCACCATGGCGGCGACGAGGCCTGTGCGGTCCTTGCCCGCGAAGCAGTGAAACAGGACGCCGCCTTCCGCCTCGGCGACCAGCTGGAAGACGTCGCGAAACGCCTCTCGCCTTTTCTCGACGATCATGAGGTAGCGCTCGAACATGTCCCCCGCATCGCCAAGCTTGTTCATGTTCGCGTCGTCGATCAGCGGGGCGTGAATGTGTTTCACGCCCCTCACCCCAGACTTCTCCCCTGAAGGGGAGAGGGGGTCATTAGCCACCTCGCCGGGGCTGCGCAGGTCGATAACGGTGGCGACTCCGTACGCCTGCATCGCTTCGCGACCCGGCTCGGTGAGATGGCCGAGATGGTCGGAGCGGATCAACACGCACGAACGCGTGACACCACCCAGGCGCGGCAGACCACCCAGGTCGCGGGTGTTCTGGCAGTCGGGCCAGTTGAGCCGCCGTGAGGGCTCCGGGGCTAGCGCTTCGTGTACTGGGGAGCTTTCCGGGCCCGCTTCAGTCCGTACTTCTTGCGCTCCTTCATCCGAGCGTCACGAGTCAGCAGACCCGCCTTTTTCAGGGTCGCGCGGAAGTCGGGGTCGAATCGGATCAGCGCCCGGGCAATGCCGTGCGCGATGGCACCCGCCTGCCCGCTGGTTCCGCCGCCGATGACCTTGATCGAGATGTCGAACTTACGCTGCGTGCCCGTGACGCGCAGGGGCGCGAGGGCGGCCATCTCGAGGACACGCCTGCCCAGGTAGGCGAGCGGGTCCTTCTCGTTGACGCTGACGCGGCCTTCGCCCGGGGTCAGTCGGACGCGCGCGATGGCGTTCTTGCGCCGCCCGGTGCCTCGATTCAGGTTGTCAGCCAATCTTTAAATTTCCTTTTGCATCGAAGGTCAGGACCTTCGGTTTCTGTGCCGCGTGGCCGTGCTCCGCGCCCGCGTAGACGCGAAGGCGCTTCAGCATATCGGCTCCCAACGTGTTCCGTTGCAGCATGCCGCGCACCGCGGTCGTGACCGGGAA
>VBGV01000035.1 GCA_005880755.1 Chloroflexota bacterium | reverse complement strand
CCTCGGGCAACTACATAGTCGAGGGGCGTAAGAAGGACCTGATCAATCGCGGCGGAGAGAAGATCAGCGCGGAGGAGATCGAGAATCTCATCCTTTCGCACCCGGCCGTGTTGAACGTGGCTTGCGTGCCGATGCCCGATCCCGTTCTCGGCGAGCGCATGTGCGCATTCGTCATCCCAAAGTCGGGACGAACGTTGACGTTGCGGGCGCTGACGTCCTTCCTCACCGAGAAGGGGCTCGCGAAGTTCAAGCTGCCCGAGCGGCTGGAGCTTACCGACGACCTTCCACTGTCGAAATTCGGGAAGGTCGCGAAGAACGTGCTGACGAAGCAGGTCGCGGAGAAGATCCAGGCCTAGATCTTCAGCAGCACCCGCCCGAAGTTCTTCTCAGCTTCCACGTATCGGTGCGCGTCAACCACGTCATCCAAGGGGAAGGTCCTGTCGACCAGCGTCTCGAGACCGTTCCCGGCCAGCTCCCAGAAACCGTCAAGCGCTCTCTGCGTGTGCGTCCTGATGCCGACGATCGACTGACTCTTCAAGTACAGCGAGCGCAGGTCGAGCGGAACCGGCTCCGCGACTTGCGCGCCCGAGCTGACGATCACCCCGAGTCGCCCGAGTGCTGCGCTCACCTTGGGGAACATCGTTGCCGACGACGTGTTGTCAATCGCGAGCGCGACACCCTGCCCGCCAGTGAGCTCGACGACCTGGTTCGCGAACCCGTCGTCGTCTGTGTCGAGCACCGCATCGAACCCGCGCCCGCGCAGCATCTCCCGCTTCCAGTCCTTGCGCGAAGTGGCGATGACGCGCGCGCCGAGCGCTTTGGCGACCAGAGAGGTGACCAGACCCAGACCTGATGCGGCAGCCGTAACGAGAACCCAATCGCCCGGTTTGAGCCCGACGACCGAAAACTGCGTGAACGCAACCGGGCCGCTCAGCGCCATCGCGGCGGCCTGTTCGTACGTGACGGCATCGGGAATGCGCCGCACAACCTTCGCCGGCACCGAGACCAGCTCCGCATACGAGCCTGGCCGGTGGACGCCGATGAGCTGCGCGCTGGGACATCCGTAGTCGCGCCCAGCCTGGCACGCAGGGCATTTGCCACACGCCACGAACGGCGAGACCGCGACGCGATCACCGGCCTTGAGACCGCTGACGGCCTCCCCCACCTCGACCACGTCGCCGGCGAAGTCGGCGCCGAGGATGTGAGGAAATGCGAGCCGCGCGAAGGGGTTGCGACCGGCCCTGGTGCCGATGTCGAGCAGCCCTCCCACGCGTACTGCGTGCACGCGAACAAGCACCTCGCCTTCGGCCGGCGTCGGCGCGACGGCGTCCTCGATCTTCAGCACATCTGCGGGGCCGAACTCGTGGATGACCGCCGCTTTCATGAGGTCTCCACCACCACCGGGTTCGTGAGCCTACCGAAGTCGGCGATCTCCATTTCGACGATGTCGCCCGGCCGCAGGAACTCGCCGCGAGGAAGGCCAACGCCGTCCGGCGTCCCAGTGGCGATGACATCGCCCGGTTCGAGCGTGACCAGATCGCTGGCGGCGGCGATCAACGCCGCAACCCCGACCACCATGTCGGACGTGTTCGCCTCCTGCTTGAGGCGCCCATTAACCCACAGGCGCAGATCGAGGCGCTGCGGATCGTCGACCAGAAATGCCGGCCGGATGCCGGGGCCGAGCGGCGTCGACTGGTCGGCGCCTTTCGACGCAAGCCAGTCCCATTGAAACGGCTCGCCGATCGGGTGCTGGACGCGGTGCGGGCCTCGCAGCGAGATGTCGTTGATGGCCGAGTAGCCCGCCACATAATCGAGCGCCTCCGATTCCTTTACGTGTCTGGCGCGGCGTCCGATGACGACCGCGAGCTCGGCCTCCCAGTCCACATTCGCGCCTGGATCGGCCGGCACGACGATGGGCGCGCCAGGCCCAACCAGCGAGGTGGTCGGCGGCTTGAGAAAGAAATAAGGCAAAGCGTCGTCTGGGCGATTGACCTTCATCTCTCGCATGTGCGACCGGTAATTGGCGCCCGAGCAGAGCACCTTGCGCGGATATCGCAGGGGCAGAAGGAGCTCCGCGTCCAATACCTCATCCGCGTCTACCGGATGAAAGTTCCGAAGGATACCCTCGGCTTCGGGCCAGTCATCGATTAGATCGAGCAGACTGCGCGGGCTGATCGGCAGGTCGACCAGGCGACCGTCGAACATCACCCCGGCGCGCTCGCCGCCGGCGGCGGTGCGGAAGGAGACCAGGCTCCACGGTTTCACTTCTTGGCGGCGACCTTCGCGGTCGGAAGCTTCGCGCCGGCGTCGAAGAACTCGTGGCCGGGGATACCCGGACCCCAAAGGTTGGCGAAGCGATAGTCGGACATCTCCCAGTTCCCAGGCCTGTAGCTGGCCTCGTCATAGATCTTGATCAGGTCCGCGTAGTACTCGACCACGCAGCCCGCGGGGTCGAGGTGGTATGTGAACAGGTTGCCGCCCGCGCCGTGGCGGCCGGGGCCCCAGAGAAACTTGCCGTTGTTCTTCTCGAGCACGTCGCCCAGCAACCCGAGCTGGCCGATGTTTTCGACCTCCCACGCATAGTGATGCAGGCCCTCGCCGCCCTTGGTGATGCCGATACCGTGATGGTCGGCATTGCAGCGGAGGAAAAGCAGCGTGCCGTCGCCGACGTCGTCCGAGAGCCGAAAGTCCAGCACCTGCTCGATGAACTGCTGCGTCTCGCGCGGCCGCTCGGACTTCAGCATGGGGTGCCCGAACTTCCTCGGCTGCACGCCTCGACCGGTGTGGCGCGGCTGGTCGTGGTCGAGGCCCGTGTACACCTCGAATATGTGGCCGTCGGGGCCCTCGAAGCGGATCGACTTCCCGACCGCCGGCTCGCGCTGATGATCGATGGTCTTCAGGCCGTGCTTGGCGAGGCGATCGGTGAGCTCATTCAGGGCGTCTTCATCGCGCGCCTGCAGCGAGATGTGGTCGAGCGCGCCCTCGCCGGCCTCGATGTAGATCAGCGAGTGATGCGCGCCGCCATGGGTCAAGTAAGAGGCTTTACCCTCGCGCTCGACCTCGCGCAGTCCCATGACCGTAGTCGCCCAGGCGACCGACGCCTCGAGGTTCGGGACCTGCAGCGCAACGTGCCCGATCGAACTGATCATCACGCCCTCCTTGCGAGCTCGAGACTCAGGATGCGCTCAGCGTTGGAGTGAAGCACCCTCTCCATCACGTCGTCGCCGTATCCAAGCTTGGACCACCCGTCGAAGAGACGGTTGTGCGTGAGGCTCGGGTAGTCGCTGCCGAACATGATCTTGTCCTTGAGCCGGCGCGGGATGTCACGCTTCAGCGACTCCGGGAAATACTCCGGACCCCAGCCTGACGTCTCCCAGAACACGTTGCCCTTGTGGAGACAGATCATGAGCACCTCGTCGGTCCATGGCCAGCCGGGGTGCGCCGCGATGATCTTGAGCTGAGGGAAGTCAGCGGCGAGGTCATCCAGGGCCGGGATCGGCCGCGACATCTTCAGGCGCCGTCCGAGCCCGCCCGGCGAGCCGGCGCCCATGCCGGTGGTGCCCACGTCGATGAGCACCGGCACGCCGAGTTCATTGATCTTTTCGAACAGCGGCCGCACACGAGGATCGTCGACCGAGAAGTCGCCGCAGATCGGGTGGAAGTGAAAGCCGATGAGGCCGAGATCCTTGATGGCGTGCTCCGCCTCCTTGATCGCCTCCTTGCCCTTCCAAGGGTCCACCGACGCCCAGGCGTTGAGCACGACGTTGGGATGGCGATCGCGCAGGCCCGCGACGTAGTCGTTGCTGCACGGTGGGCAGCCGGTAACGGTTTCGGTGTCGAAGGCGACCATCAGGACCTCGACGTCAGCGGCGCGCAGCTCGTCGATGACTTGCTGCTCGCTCAGCGGAGCCCACGGCCGGTGCCAGTAGGTGCGCAGTGCCTCGACGTATGGATTGATCGCGTTGAACCACTCCACCGTGTTCGGATGGCAGTGGACGTCGATGCGGCGCATCGTGGTTAACTGCATACACTGTCCCTCGCGATGGCGGAGGTGCAGAAACGGCGGCGATCCAGCGTCTCGCTGGACGCAATCAAGCCATACCGCCGCAACGGGAGCACAACGGCAGGCTCACTCCACGAGCACCTGCGCCGGCTGATCCTCGACGGTGCGATCCCGAACGGGGCCAGCATCTCGCAGGTGGAGCTGGCGGAGCGCCTGGGCGTGAGCCGCACGCCCCTGCGCGAGGCGATGCGCATGCTGCAGGCGGAAGGCATCATCCACGCCGAGCACGGCCGGCGCACACGCGTGACCGCTCTGGACGTCGGCGACATCGACACCGTATACGGCACCCGCGTGCTAATGGAGGGTGCGGGGGTGCTGGTCACGGTGCCGCTGCTCGACCGCTCGAGGATCGACGATCTGGCCGAGGCCGTGAGGGAGATGCGCAAGCACGCATCCGACCCCAACACGGAGCTGTGGGCGCGGGCGCACCGGCGGTTCCACCGTACCCTGATCCCAGAGGCCGGCCGCGAGTTTGCGCGCACGCTCTCGACGTACTTCGACCGGGCCGAGAGACTTCGTCGCATGTTCCAGACCGAGGAGATCGCAGGCGGCGTCCGCCTCCACGAGGAGCACGAGGCGATCCTTAAGGCGTGCAAGGCCAAGAACGCAAGCAAGGCAGCCGCGCTGGTGGCGCGACACTCGGCGCGCGCCGCGCTCACGCTCATGGCGCAGATCTCACCGGAGCGTGAGCCCACCTTAGTGCGCACCGCCTTGCAGCTCTTCTCGGCCCTGGAATCAGCCTAGGTGCTCGTCACCTTGAGGTGGCGCCAGCTCCCCTTCGCACCCTGGCCGTGCACCGACGTGCTGCCGCTCGCTCCGGTTGGCTTGAGGGTGCAGACGATGAGCCCAAGGGTGACCGACTTGACCTCGACGGGAATACCTTCGGTCTTGTAGAAAGGCTTGCCGTCGACGGTCCACTCCGCGGTCCGCGCCTTTGGATTGAGCGCGATCTCGCAGGATCTGAACTCGCCCGGCTTGTTGATGGAGACGAAGGGCGACTGGACCAGGTAGCTGAATGAGCCGCCCTCGGGGGTCACGCCGGGGATGGGCAGCCGCTCGTAAAGCGCGCCCACGCGGGTGGCGCTGAGCATCCAGTCGAAGATCATGCCGGTCGAGAAATCGCCGACCACAAGTCCGATCCAGCCGTCGGTGATGTCATCGGCGTTGCCGTTGTAGTTCTCGGCCGCGATCTCGGCCGAGATCTTTGCGCCCGACGCCGGCACCGGGATGGGCTGCGGCGTGACGAGCAGGTGCTTGGGGTCGTCGAGCATGTGCACGCTGTCGTGCTTCAGCCGGAATGGGTTGACCGTGATGGACATCGTCCCGCCATGAGCCTCGACCTTGGCCTGCGGGTCGCCGTACGACCACATGCTCCCGTCCGGTGTCGGCAGCTGCAGCGGCACCCACTTACTGGGATCCACCGCCCCGGCTGTGAACGTGTCGTATTCGAGAACCGTCATCGCTTCGCGCCCTCCTTGTTGGCGTCCCACTGCGGGAGCTGAATGATCTCGAGGCCGTGCTCGGCGGCCAGACGCTTGTACTTCTCGGTGTCGAGGACCTGGCCCGGTGGCGGCAGCTCGATGCGCGGCGCGGGCTGGCCCATTTCCTTGTGGAACACCTCGAGCCCGGCCGGGATGGCCATCTGGAGCAGGTGGCACTCGGTCTCGAAGCGCAGCCGGTGCGGAATGTCTTTCGGCAGCCAGATGAAACCGCCCGGCTCGATGCTGGTCGACTCGTCGCCGCAGGTACACGTGACCTTGCCCTCGAGCAGGTACCAGCCCTCGTCCTCTTTATGGTGGACGTGCAGCGGGGTCTGCCCGGCCGGCGTCTTGAAGTCGAGCAGACCGAGCGCGCCGCCTGTCTTGGCGCCGCTGGCCTTGATCGTCATCAGGATCTGCAAATACCAGAGGGGTTCGCCACCCTCGGAATCCAGGGCGAAGAACTCGTTCGACATCTAGCTCACCTCCTCTCTTTCACGCATGCGCCGCCACGGGTGATCCGCCGAAGGCCGGCGCGAAGTCCGTCGCGAACTGTTTGAACGAGCGGGCTTCCTGTCCGGTGATGTCCTTGAAGTCGCTCGTTGTGAAGTCGCCCCAGCCGTCGGAATACACGCGGCCGTAGTCGACCACATTCCCGACGAACCACCGCGAGAGGCCGAAGCCGAGCATGGCCTGCTGCGCCGCCTCCGGCGGAAGGGCGACGTAATTCACGTGCTTGGCCAGGACGCCGCTCAACGTCTCTGCTGCATCGCCCATGGTGGTGAGCTCGGGGCCGGTCGGGTTATAGGTCTTGCCCGCGTGCCGCTCCGCGTTCTGGATGACCTTGGCCGCGAACACGCCGACATCGCGGCCGTCGATCATGCCGACGCGCCCCTGGCCCATGTTCATGTAGAGCATTCCTTCCGAAGCCACGGAGCCGGCCGAGCTGAGGAGATTCTGCATGTAGTAATGCGGACGCAGGATCGTCCAAGGGATGCCCGAGGCCTTCACCGACTCCTCGACGAGAGCATGCAGGCGGCCATTTCGGTTCGGAGCGTCGTGGCCGGCCTTGATGGCCGAGTTCCGCACGATGTGGCCGATTTTGGCGCTGCGTGCGGCGGTGACCGCGTTCGATCCCATCGAGGGCTCGAGAGCTGAGGCAGGCGTCAACAGCCAGAGGATGTCGACCCCCGCGAACGCCTCCGCGAGCGTGTCGGGCTCCTCCAGGTCGCCGGCCACGACCTCGACGCCGTCCTTCTGGAGGGCCTGGGCCTTGGCACCCGCCGGGTCGCGCACCAATGCCCGGAGCCTCAGGCCGGGCTTGCCCTTGAGCGCGCCCAGTAGGGCCGTGGAAACGGTGCCGGTTGCGCCTGTCACCAGGACGGTCTTGTCACCCATGCCCGTCATCTCCCATGGTCATGATAGTTAACTTCTGTACTATCGCCAGTCTAACTGTATGCAGATAAATGTCAATCCGTAACTCTCCTCCTATTGCTTGTGTGGCGCGGCTGCTCCAATCGGCGCGATGGCCGCGTTGTTCGAGCGGAAGAAGTTGTCCGGGTGCTCAACTTCGACGAGGGCGACCGCCTCATCGACGCCTACGGCGGCCAGGAGCGCTACGACCGCCTGGCGCGGGTGGCTGTGCCCCGTCGCCGTCTCTTACGAAGCCCCTAATCCACCCGTAGGAGGTGGCCGAACGTCGCCGATCTCAGCTTCGATTGAGACGGACACCTTCCAGGATGAGTGCCTTCAACGCGGACGCGTTGATGGCATCGCCTTCATGGAAATCGATGGCACGTACCGTCTTGCTGTCCAAACGCGTGTTGAAGAGCCCTTTCGGATCCTTCAGCTGGGCCCCTTTTGGAAACGTCAGCCTCACGGCGTTCTTGAGGGCCTCGCCTATGCAGACGATGCCGTCGTGGGACCAGACGGGCACCCCTTCGGGGCGGGAGGGCTTCTTCCACTTCACCTCTTCGATTACGCCGGGATCGGCCCCCCTGATGAGAGCCCGCAGTTGGCTCAACCTCTCACCCCGCCAGCCGGCCATCCTGCGGACGATGTCATCTATCTGTTGGGACGCGGCTGCGTCGCTCATGCCGACGCTTTGCTGCGGCTGCTTAGCACCCAGCGGACCGAAGAGCTCAGTTCCTTGTCCTTGCGGTGAATGCAGCCAAGCCAACAACACGGCCGCCGCTTCCCTTCCAGCAACTCGGATTGCACTCGCTGGATGTGCTGGCTTCTCGTTTCGGCTTTCTTCGGCCAGAGCACCCAACAGATCCAT
>VBGV01000034.1 GCA_005880755.1 Chloroflexota bacterium | reverse complement strand
TTCGATGCGATCGAAGGTAGCGTTGAGGTCGCGCGGTGCCGAGCGCTCGCCTCATCGGCGGGCTCGTCGGCAACGATGCCGGCGGGCGAGGTGAGATCGCCCTCACTTCCCGAGCCGACGATGCATGCAGGATGGCCGCGCCAGCTGGTCTCGGTCACGAGGGCGCTGCCCCGAATTGCGCGGGAGTGCGCCCGATGAGCACGGGAAGTCTTGGTAGCGGACCTGCACATGCGCAACTTCAAACTTGCACGTGGTAGCCCAAGTCGGACGCTAGTCGAACCGCGAGATGGCCTCGCGCGTCCCGCGGTAGGCGGCGAACGGGGCTCCAAGGCCAATCAGCGCGAGGAAGGCGTCGGTAGTCCACGCCACGAGCTCACCAGATTGCTGGACAGCGAGCGCAGCGTAGAGGGCCAGCCACGCCGAGCCG
>VBGV01000378.1 GCA_005880755.1 Chloroflexota bacterium | reverse complement strand
GATACCGTCGGGGTTCCACGACCTGGACCGGATGACCGGAGGGTTCAAGGATTCAGACCTGATCATCGTCGCGGGTAGGCCCTCTATGGGGAAGTGTGCCAGGAGCAACACATTGATCGACGATCCAGCCACGGGCGAGCGCCTCACCATCGAAGAGGCGGTCCGCCGACAAATTCCACAGATACACGGTTTTACGTCCGACGGACGTATCAAATCGAGCGATGTGCAGGCATGGGTCGATAGTGGAATCAAGCCATGCTTCAAAGTCACCACTCGAAGCGGCCGGTCAGTCGAGGTAACCGGACACCATCCATTTCTCACAGTTCGCGGCTGGCAACCGCTTCACGAAATCCCTGTCGGCGAGAAGATCGCCGTGCCCCGAAGAGTCAACTGCTTCGGTGGAGATGCTTCGTGGGCAATGGGGAAGGTTCGGCTGCTGGCCTATTTCATCGCCGAGGGTTCATTGACTCACGGAACACCGGGTTTCACCAACACCGACCCCGAGATCATTGACGACTTCAAGACTCAGATTACGAACCTATATACGTCCCTACATGTCCGCCGCCACGACATCACGTACTACCCATCCGCGCTACGCGGGCAGAAAAATCCTGTAATTGATTTTCTGAGACATCTCGGTCTCATGGGAAAGCTGGCCGATGCCAAGCGCTTTCCGGCTTGCGTCTGGCTATGGGATCGCGACCACCTTCGGGAATTCGTGAAAGTGCTGATGAGCTGCGACGGGACCGTGTACTCAATGGGAGGTTATCCGCGGATCGAATTTGCTGTCGCCTCGCAAGGGCTGGCGGAGGACATTCACCACGCGTTTGTTCGATTCGGGATAGTCGCCAAGCTCTGGAAGAAGAAAGATCGCTGCTGGCGCGTCGAGATCACTGAGCCGCAATCGGTCGAACGCTACCAGCAGGAAATCGGCTGGATCGGAGAAAAGGCTCGACGCTTCAAGCGTTTCGCGGAGCCACGGCGAAGCAATCTCGGCATGCTTCCTAAACAGATATGGCACGAGCTCCGCGCTGCGACCCAATCGCGTGGCTTGACGCTAACCGAGCTCGCCGTTCGCGCAGGCGAGAAAGGCGCCGGTGAACGGGGTTTCAATCCGCACGTATCGCGTGGTTTGCCACCCGGTCGCTTGGCAAACTATGCCGATGTGCTTGGCGATCGCCGGCTATCGCAGCTCGCTAGTGACCAAATCTATTGGGACGAGGTCATCTCCATAACTCCAACTGGAGAGCACCAGGTCTATGACCTGACCGTGCCCGAAACGAGCAACTTCATTGCCCAGGACATTCTGGTTCACAACACATCGTTGGTCCTGAATATCAGCCTTCATGCTGCCCTCGAGGGGAAGAAGTCGATCGCCATCTTCAGTCTCGAAATGTCGAAGGAACAACTGACGGAGCGATTGCTTACGGAACAGGCGCAGATTGATGCTCAGCGCATGCACAGGGGACTGCTCAGCGAGGCCGAATTTGACCGTGTCTCCAACGCCTTGGGCCCACTCGGCGAAGCGTCGATCTACATCGACGACACGCCAGTTATGGACGAATTGACCCTGCAGTTAAAGGCGCGCCAGGCAAAGCTGAGACACAATGTCGACCTGATCGTTGTCGACTATTTGCAGCTGATGCATGGGCGAAGTCGCGGCGACGACAATCGAGTGCAGGAGGTCTCTGCCATCTCGCGTGCGCTCAAAGGCCTGGCTCGAGAATTGCGTGTTCCCGTGATTGCGATCTCACAGTTGAGTCGAGCCCCCGAGCAGAGGCCAGATAAACGACCGATCCTTAGCGACCTTCGCGAAAGCGGTGCTCTCGAGCAGGATAGTGACGTTGTAATGTTTCTTTATAGGCCCGAATACTATAAGTCGGATGAGAAGCCGGGCGTAGCAGAGGTGCACGTCGCCAAGCATCGCAATGGCCCCACTGGCACGATCGAGCTCAAGTTCCGCCGCGACCACACCCGCTTCTACAACCTCGAGACGAGGCGGCCCGAACCAGAGCCCGGCACCGAGTAGCGTAGCGGGCCGTGGTCATCATCCTGGTCGGCGGCCAGTGGGGCGACGAGGGCAAGGGCAAGGTCATCGACTACCTCGCCGCGAAGGCCGACATGGTCATCCGCTCCCAGGGCGGCAACAACGCCGGCCACACCGTCATCACCGAGCACGGCGAGTTCAAGTTCCAGCTCATCCCCTCCGGCATCCTCTACCCCCACTGCACCTGCATCATCGGCAACGGCGTCGTCGTCGACCCCATCGTCCTGCTGAAAGAGATCGCCCAACTAAGAGAAAGAAAAGTCGAGCCGAAAAACCTCATCGTCAGCGAGCGCGCCCACATGGTCATGCGCTACCACCCCCTCTTCGACCAGCTCGAAGAGGAGGTGCGAGGCGACGACCGCCTCGGCACCACCTGGCGCGGCATCGGCCCCGCCTACGCGGACAAGATCCGCCGGATCGGCTTCCGCATCGGCGACCTCCAGAAGGAAGGCTTCATGCGCAAGAAGCTCGCCTTCGTCGTCGACCAGGTCAAGAACCCGATCCTGACCAAGCTCTACGAGAAGGACGCCTATGACTGGTCGCAGATGCTTGACGAGTACCTGGGTTACGCCAAGCACCTCGACCCCTACATAAAGGACACCTTCCCGATCATCCAGGAGGCGCTCGACAACAACAAAAAGATCCTTCTCGAGGGCGCCCAGGCGACGATGCTCGACCTCGACTTCGGCACCTACCCCTACGTGACCAGCTCCAACCCCACCGCCGGGGGCGCCCTGACCGGCAGCGGCATCGCCCCCACCAAGGTCGACCTCACCCTGGGTGTGTTCAAGGCCTACACGTCGCGCGTCGGCTACGGCCCATTTCCATCCGAGCTTCTGGACGAGGTGGGGGACCAGATCAGGGAGCGCGGCCACGAGTTCGGCACGGTCACCGGCCGGCCGCGGCGCATCGGCTGGTTCGACTCCGCCGTCGCGCGCTACTCGGTCCGCCTCAACGGCGTCAGCGTCGCGGCGCTGATGCGGCTAGACATCCTCGACGACCAACCGCTCCTCAAGATCTGCACCGGCTACGAGTTTCGAGGCCAGAAATACGACCACCCCATCGCCAACATCTCCCACTACAAGCACTGCACACCGACCTATGAGGAGATGAAGGGATGGGAGCAGCCGATCGGCGCCGCCAAATGCTGGGACGACTTGCCGCAGCCCTGCCGCGACTACGTCGAGCGGGTCGGAGAGCTCATCGGCGCGCCGATCCAGCTCGTCGGCACGGGCCCCCGACGGGACCAGTTCGTAACGCGCGGTGCCGAGCTCTTCGACTAAGGCGGTCGCAGCCAAGCTCAGCTGGCCGCAGGTCCACGCCTTTCG
>VBGV01000033.1 GCA_005880755.1 Chloroflexota bacterium | reverse complement strand
GACGGGGACGGACGCGCCCTCCCCCACCTCGCGATCCCGACCACGCTGTCGGTGGCCGAGCTGGCCGCCGGAGCCGGCTACACCAACGAGGCCGGCGACAAAGCCGGCATGCGCGACCCGCGCCTGCTGGTCGAAACGGCGATCTACGACGCCGAGCTCACGCTGGCCACGCCGATGGAGCTGTGGCTCTCGACCGGGATCCGCGCGCTCGACCATGCGGTCGAGGGATTCCTCGCGGAGGGTGAGCATCCTTTCAACGACGTGATGGCGCTGGAAGCGGTACGCCGTCTTTTCGACTCATTGCCGCGCGCGAAAGCCGCACCTGATGACGTCGACGTGCGGACGGCCAACCAGCTCGCGGCATGGTTCTCGTTCACGCTGCCCGGCGCGTCGGCATCCGGGCTGAGCCACATGATGGGCAAGCAGATCGGAGCGCGATACGGCATCCCTCACGGGGTGACGTCGTGCTTGCTGCTGCCACACGTGATGCGATATCTGGCCAAGAAGATGCCGGAGCGGATGGAGAGTCTCTCGAACGTCACGGGTGGCGTCGCCGCGGACCGGGTCCAGGATCTCATCCAGTCATTGGGTCTGCCACGGCACATCGCGGCTTACGGGATCGGTGAGCCGGAGCTGCGCCGCGCCGCCGGCGAGCTGGCGGGCAAGTATCCGGCGGAAGACCTGTTGCGCATTTACCTCTCGGCGCTTTAGTGGCGGCGGAAGTGGGATAGGCGTAACCTCACCCCCGCATTCATGCCAACGCGCGTAATCGCCTCGCGCGCCAACGCAGTATCGGAGGCCGGCGTGACGCGCATCAGGTGCAGCCCTCCCAAAGTCAAGCTCGTGAAGCGAAGCGCGGGCCTGAAACCTGACGGTTCGACCACCTTCTCGGCCGGGATCGCCACGCTGCCGATCCACAATCTTTTCAGTCCTTCATTGCGAGCGATCTGGGAGATCCCGACGAGCAGCGATCGGAAGATCCCTTTGCGGCGGTGCTCATCGACGGTCGCGCAGTTCCAGATGTAACCCTCGCCCGGACGCGGTCTGATCTCGAGCTGCAGCTCGCCGATCCACTCCGGGGTAGTTGAGAGCCAGCCGTAGCCGCCGACTCCGCCGTCGATCCACACCGCAAAGCAACGGCTTCCTCGCGCGAAACGCGCCGCGACGAGGTCGCCGTCGGTGCCCATCGCCGCGACGAGTGGCGCAGCCCGCCGCGAGTCGACCTCCTCGACGGCGAAGAGCGGCGGACCCGAAGGCGCCAGGTCCGCCGCCCACAGAGTGCTTCGGATTAGAAGGGGAAGAAGAGGTGACGCACCTTTTCGATGACGGCCGGGTCACCGCTGGCGGAGCCGCCCGGGTAGCGGCCGAAGTGCGTCAGCACCTCCTCCTGGGGCGAGTCGAAGGTGAAGAGCGCGTCGCAACCCTCGAAGTTGCCCTTCTCGGGCTCGTACGCAAACTTGCCGTCCTTGACCGTGCATCGCCACTTGCCGCCCCACGGTCCCGCCACCTCGATGCCGTAGGTGATGTCGACTCCCTTGGCGGCATCCTGGTCGACGGTGTTCTGCCAGAAGATGAAGGTGAAGGGCAGGATCAAGCCTGCGCTCGCCTCGTCGATTGTGGCGAGCTTGTTGCCCAGCCCGTACTCGATGTCGTAGGGGTGAATCCCGTAGTCCATGATCTGGAATGTGGCATAAGCCCCCGCGGGTACCGGCCCGGCGAAGGGATGCGAGACCATGAAGCCGGTCCACTCGTCGGGCTTCAGCGCGTCGAGTATGCCGTCCAGCTTCTGGGCATCTTTCTTGAACCTGTCGAGGGCTTCTTCGCGTGACAGTTTGCGGAAGTCGAGCGCGTGGTCGTTGAGGGTCCCTCCCATCGCCGCCATGCCAAGTGGAGTCGGCGTCTCGCCTTTCTTGGCCGCGTCCCAATTCTTGAAATAACCCTCCATGACGTCGATCATGTGCCCGACCAGGTCCCGCGTCTCCCATCCCACACAGCGTGTATCCACGTTCCAGTTCTTCGGGTCAGATACCAGCCGAGTGAATTTCTCCCGGTCTCGGCGCATGACGCTCATGACCGTGTCTTTGCTTTCCGCCGCAAACGGGTTGACCGGTGCGATCACTGCGGTGCTCATTCAGTGCCCCCTCTCATGTTGGTTGACCACGCCCTAATGAGCGCCCGTCGTCGCCGTGGTCGGGACGACGACTGGCGGCAAGATCTCGTCGAGCTGATCGCGCCGCACCTGGAACCAGGGCGGCAGGCTCAGTGTGGTGCCGAGTTTCTCCGGTGGTTCGTCGACGGTGAATCCGGGACCGTCCGTCGCGATCTCGAACAGCACGCCTCCCGGCTCGCGGTAGTAGATCGACTTGAAGTACCAGCGGTCGATCACCGGCGTCACGTTGCGTCCGGCGGTCAACAGCGTGTCGCGCCAAGCCTTCTGGTTTTCGGGATCTGGCGTCCGCCAGGCGACATGGTGGACGGTGCCGATCGACTCCTCGCCGACCGGACCTTCCGGCGACTCGATCACGTCGAGGATTGAATGTGGTCCGCCCGCGCCTGTCTCGAACCGCGTCCGGTTCCCTTCTTGCGTCACCATCCGGAAACCCATGACCGACGTCAGCAGGTTGAACGTCGCGGCCATCTCGGCCAGGGTCATCGTCACCGAATGAAAGCCGTGGATCGCGTGCTCGGCGTCGACCGGCGAATCGGGCCACGGGGTCCAACGATCGTTGGCTGCCTGAGCCACGAGCTCGACCTCGATGCCGTCGGCGTCGTGAAGGACGATGGCATCGGCGTCAAACCTGCTGACCATCCTGTGATCTACACCGAAGCCTTTGAGCCGGTTGCTCCAGAAGCCAAGGGATCCGGCCGGCACCTGGAACGAGACTGTCGTGACCTGGCCGCTGCCGGCGCGCTGCTTCGGCCAGGTCGGCCAGCCGAAGAACGTCATCGCCGTCCCCGGGGTGCCCAGGTAATCGCCGAAATAGATGTGATAGGTATCGGGTAGGTCCTGGTTGATGCTCTTCTTGACAAAGCGAAGGCCCAGCACCCCGACATAGAAGTCGACACACTTCTGCACGTCGCCGGTGATGCACGTCACGTGGTGAATGCCGGGAATGGTGCGGGCCACGGTGGCCCCAATATTAGTCCCGGTCTGCTGGCATGTCCGAGGACGCTTCGTCCTCCGTCCGCGACCAGATTTCAGACGCCATTGGCTCGTCCATCTCCTCCTGCAGGTGGGCGACCAGACCAATCGCGCGGCCCATCACGGCCAGGCCGCGCGTGATGCGCCAGGGGAATTCCATCTCGCTGGCGATGGCAGCGATCGCCCCGGTTGCGTTGACGGGTAGGTCGCGGCCGTAGGCGGAGGTGGCCTCGTCGGCGATCAGCTCCATCAGCTGTACGTGGCGGCCGGAAAAGCCGTTCTCGGACGCCAGGGCGAAGAGCCTGACCGCCCGCGGGTCGGCAGGCTTGTGGACAGGATGGCCGATGCCCGGGATGACTTGCTTGCTCGCCCGATGTGACTCGACTACGAGCCTGGCGAGGCTGCGCCGGTCGTCTTCTGCCGGTGCCTCCTGCAAGGTGCGGGCCGCCTGCTCGATTGAGCCGCCGAAGCGGTCGCCCATGCCGAGGAGGCCGGCGGCCACCGCCGCCTGGAGAGCTTCCGGCGCACCGAAATAGGTCAGCCGGGCGGCGATCGTGCTCGGGGTGAGGCCGTGCTCGACCAGCGTCACCACCAGCGCGTTGAACATCACCGATTCCTGCTTCGAAGGGAGCCGGCCCTTGAGCTCGAGGAACGCGACGTCGCCGAGCGACACCTTGCCGATCAGGTCTTCCGCGAGGTCGTGGCCGCGGACGAAGATCTGGTCGGTCGTGCTGCGGCCAAGCCGCGAGCTGATCTTCTTGCGGCTCACTTCTGGACGGTCAATTTCGTCTTGTAGCCGGCTCCCCCGAAATCCGATTCCGGCACGAGCTCGACCTTGCTCCGAAACATCAACCTGGAGTGAATCGCGTTTTCGATCGCCGTCACCAGCGCCGCATCCGACTCGTGCCGCTCGGTCACTTCGACCTCGACCGGGACCGGGGGTTCGATCGAGGTCGCCTCGCCCTTGCGGATCACGCGTGCGCGGCCGGTCACGCGGGGCCGGAAGTCGCCGACGATGGCGAGGATGGCCGTCGGGTAGACGTTCACGCCGCGGACGATGAACATGTCGTCGCGTCGTCCCAGGACGCGCTGTCGGAAGCTGGTCCTCCCGCACTCGCAGGATGTCCCTTCGATGCGCACGATGTCGCCGCCGAGAAAACGCACGATCGGCATCGCCTCGCGCGTCAGCGTGGTGTAGACCATCTCTCCGACGGCGCCGGTTTCGATTTGCATCGGTGCGCGGGTGTCGGGATCGATCAACTCCACCCACACATGCCCTGCGCCGCAGAAATGCATGCCCTGCTGGTGTGGACACTCGCCAAAGAGCGATGGCGCGATGTCGCCGATGCCCATCACTTCGGTCACCGTGACGCCGAGCACGCGCTGGATGTGATCGCGGATGGCCGGGATTCCGCCGCCGGGTTCGCCGCCCGTGACGACGTGAGTCAACCCTCGCCCCTCACCCTGACCCTCTCCCCTGAAGGGGAGAGGGACGGTGTCCTTCTCGACCCGGTTGGCGAGGTACTGCGCGAATGAAGCGGTTGAGAGAAGCGTGTCGGCGAGACCGGCGCGCAGTCCGAAGACGACTCGCTCCGTGTCACCCGGTGCGACCGGGACGGACCGCGTGCCTATGCGCAGCAGCACGAAATGCGTGTGGCCTGCGACAAACGGCCCGGCGCCAAAGGTCGTGAGCACGCTGCTGTGCTCGTGGATGCCGGTCGCGTAGTAGGTCCTCGTGCCCATGGTCGTCCATGACTCCATGTCACCGCGGGTCAGCGCGAGCACGCTTGGGCTGCCCGAGGTTCCACTCGTCTGGTAGACACGCTTGACCTGGTCTGGCGACACGCACAGGTTGCTGCCGAACGGCGGATCCTCGTCGAGCGCCTGTTTCAGCTCCTGCTTGGTGGTGAAGGGCAGGTTGGCGAGGTCTTTGAGTCCGACAAAGGTGCCGCCCACGCCCGCCTCCCGCCACTTCCGGGCATAGAAGGGCGAGGCTTCACGCAGGCGGCGGTACTGACGTTCCCATGCGGCCCCGCCCAGTCGCTGGACTTCGTCGACGGACGCCGTTTCGACCTCGCGCTCCCAGATCCAGTCCTTTTCGCAGTGGTCATCGGAGAGCCGGCCTGGACTCATCGCCATTTCGAGGCACAGATTAACCTTGCGACGGAGTGCGACTCCTGCCCACGACCGTGGTCGGCAGCTACCCGCAGCCGGAATGGCTGGTCGATCGCGAGATGCTCGGCTCCCGGCTTCCTCCACGCGTGCGGGCGAGAGAGATCTGGCGCGTCGCGCCGGAGTTTCTCGAGCAGGCGCAGGACGACGCCACGCTCGTCGCCATCCGTGACATGGAGCGGGCCGGGATCGACATCATCACCGACGGGGAGATCCGGCGCGAGAGCTACTCCAACCGATTCGCGACCGCGCTGGAGGGAATGGACCTGGACCATCCGGGGTCGGCCCTCGACCGGACCGGTCACCCGAACCCGGTTCCGCGCGTGGTCGGGCCGATTCGGCGGACACGACCCGTCGAGAAGCGGGACGTGGAGTTCCTGCGCGCCAACACCGACCGCGAGATCAAAGCGACATTGCCAGGACCTTTCACGATGTCGCAGCAGGCGCAGGACGACCACTACCACGACGAGGAGGCGTTCGCGATGGCGCTGGCCGAGGCCGTGAACGAGGAGGTGCGCGACTTGTTCGCCGCGGGCGCGGACGTCGTGCAGCTCGATGAGCCATACCTCCAGGCACGCTCGGAGAAGGCAGAGCGCTTTGCGGTCGGGGCGATCAACCGCGCGCTGGAGGGGGTCACGGGCACCACCGCGCTGCACACGTGCTTCGGCTACGCGCACATCGTCCACAACCGGCCCAACGGATATCCGTTCCTCGAACCGCTCGCCGACGTCGACGTGCGACAGATCTCAATCGAGTCCGCGCAGCAGAAGGTCGACCTGGGCGTGCTCCGCTCGATGGGCGCCAAAACGGTGATCGTCGGGGTGATCGACCTCTCGGATGAAAGCCCGGTCGAGGACGTCGACACAGTCGCGAGGCGGATCAGGAACGCCTTGCAGTTCGTCGATCCGGAACGGCTCATCCTCGCACCGGACTGCGGCATGAAGTACCTGCCGCGCGACAAGGCGTTCGGCAAGTTGAGGGCGCTGGCGGTGGCGGCGGAAAGAGTGAAGGCGGAGCTCTAACCTGCTCCGCCCTTCTCTACCTACTTATCTCCTGCGGAAGTTGTAGCAGCAGACGCCGTCGATCTCGAGCGGCACCGTGTCGCTCTCGGCGGCTGCGTTGTCCTCCGCGCCTTCCTGAAGCGCGGCGGCCAGCGAGTAAGCGCCCACCGACTCCAGAAGGCTGGAGGCCGTCGGGCCACCCACGTCGCCGACCTTGACCGAGATGGTCAGTGTGCACGGAGTCGACGTGCAGTTGATTGAACCCGCCTCAGTCTTGCCCGTGAACGTACCCGTACCTGGCTCGGGATACGTCATCACGTGCGGGAAGCACGCCGACACCGAGCACAGGTCGATCGTCTTCATCGCGCCGGCGTAGAAGATCGGCTGGTTGGCCGCGTTGTTCTCCATCGCGGCGTAGTAGACGGTGTTGCCCATCTGCCACCGGGTGACGTACTGCACGTTGGTGGCGCCGGCTATGGAGCCGATCGTCGTGGCGGGGTGAGCGAGGTCGACGACCTGCATGGTGACGTTGAGAGTCGAGCCGTTGGGCGAAAAGCTGAGCTGGCTGGATCGGATGTCCATGCCCGGCTGGTTGCTGCCTCCGATCACTGCGTACCGGGCGTCCCCCGCCGGGTCGCTCAGGCCGCTTACCGGCGAGTTGGACGGCCCGCTGACCTTGGTGCCGAACAGGCCCAGCCCGGACGACTGGCGCGCGATCGTGATCACGCCGGCGCCACAGTGGTCGGCCACCTGGACTGTGCAAGTCCCTGGCGCCTGGACGAGCTTGTTCGAGGTGTCGTCATAGACGATCTCGGCCGCGCCGCTGTTATCGATGTTGACGACGAAGAAGTCGGCCAGGTTGCGGTTGCCCTGGCTGGCGATGCATGCCGAGCCCTGCAGACAGACGTCGTCGTAATGCATCGGATGCGGCGTGACCTTGACGAGCTGGCTTGACGGCGCCGCGCCGGTGATCCCGCCCGCTGCGTTGGTCGGGAACACGACCTGCGACATGAAGACGTTCCACGACTGGTTGTTGTGGCTGCTCGGATCGACCAGCTTGTCGGATCCGTACCAGACGGCGTCGGCGCGGCCAGGCCCGCCGGCCTTGAGCCACGGGAAGACGTTGGTCGCGTCGCCCGTGGCGGTCGAGCCGTCGCTGACCTGGACAGGCGCCGTCCACAGGGTCCACCCGCTCGCTGCGCTCGAGGCGCTGACAAAAGTCTGGCGCAAGGCGGGGTTGCTGTTGCTGACGGTCCATACCACCTCGAGGTTGCGGCCGGAGTCCATCGACAGGACCGAGAAGAGGGTGTCCGGCGAACCGGTTGGCGTATCGGCGATATGGACAAGCTTCGTTAGGTCCTGGCCACCCGCGCCGTTGTCATCGAGGAAGCGCAGCTTGCCGGACGCGTCCGGAGTGCCGATGTTCATCCACAGCCCGCTCGACGTGCATCCGTTGTTGGTGGTGCAGCCTGCAGCCTGAAAGACCTTGCCAGTAACCTGGTCGATCGCCGGATAACCGTCGGGACCAAACGGCGAATAGCTCGTGCTGGTGGTGGGGGTCACGTCGACGGTGGCGTTGACGTAGTTCAGGCCGTCCGTGCTCATGTTCCATTGGGCGCCCCCGTTGGGGCCCGGACCGACGATGTTGTTCCACTCCAGGTAGACGGGCGGTCGGAGCCCGGGCTGCTGCCGGCGCAGCCGAGGAAGTTCTCCTGATCGGTGGCGCCGGGGTTCGTCGGTCCGGTGACCGCGACGCGCTGGCAGGCGAGCGCCCACAGGTCGGCGAAATACTGCTTGCCGCTGCGGTCGAACGCGATGTCCGTGTCGCCGCCGCCCGGTCCCGGGGCGGGGATGCCCACCGCAGGCGAAGCCGGGATCTTCTGCGTCATGACCCGGAAGGTGTGGCCGCCGTCGACGGAGCCGAACCATGTGCTGCGCTGGGTGCCGGTCCCGGTGGGCCCGCTGTTGAAAACGCGGCCCTGCGGGTCGATCGCGATGTCGGGCTCCCCGTTGGTGTGGATCGGATCGACGACGGTGGGAGTCTCGAAGGCGATGGCGGCGGCGTCCGCCGTCTTGACCCCTCCGTGTAGCGGCACCAGCGCGACCGCGCCGGCGACCAGAGCGACCAGTGCCCAAATAGCGACGCGTGGACGAGCCATTGACCACACCCCCCTTCGATAGGCCCCGGTGCCACCCGGGCCTTCACCGCCTGCTGACCTAAGTGCATATCACCCCGGTCGATTGGGCGGCATCCCTCAAATGAGGTAATCGCTCGGTTATCGGGCCGAGGAGCCAGCCCTCCGCGCGACGTGCGCAAGCTCTTCGATCGCCTGCCGGGCCAGCTTGATCGCCCGGGCGTAGGCGGCTTTGCTGGGCGGCCGGGAGCGTCCCCGCAGGGACGCATCGATGAACCGTTTGGCCTGCTCCGACGGGTCCTTCGGCAACGTCATCCTCCCTTCAATTCCGACCAGAACCGGTCGATGATCAGCTCCGCGAACCACTCCGACCAGTATTTCTGTTTCAGCTTCTTCTTCGCCAGGTAGTTGCGGAACTCAGGCGTCACCTCGAGCTCGGCGATCAGCAGCGGCACCACGTCGTCCGGGCGGATCTCCTTGATGAAGCCATGCGTCGCAGTGTAGGAGTGCTTCGCCTTCGCCTTCCAAGCGGCCGCGTCGTCGTGGAGCAGCGACGTCAGGCTCGCGTCCTTCAGGTCCTGGAGCTTCTTCTGGGTGAGCGCCACTTCTACTGCCAGAGGACCATGCGCGTGGCCCAGGTGGCGGAGGCAAACACCGCCACGAGCTGAAGCGCAAACAGGCCGATCGCCCAGCCGTAGAGGCCGGTTGGGCCTCCATTGCTGAGCCACAGGAGGCTGATGGCGACGGTGACGAGGCTGACGGCGAAGGTGCCCAGGAGCGCGGTGCCGGTGAGGCGATAGGGCTGGACCACGTGCACCGGGACGCTGCCCGAGTAGGACTGGTAGGCGGCGATGATGATGCCCAGGAACACGAGCTCGAAGCCGGCGAGGGCGGCGGACGAGCCGAGGATGGCGATCACGACGTCTTTGGGCTCGATCAATTCCTGGGAAAGGATAAAGAGACGGAATTAGATGGGGCTCACTGAGTCCCTGGTGGTCCTACCATTTCGACCACATCAGACGCCGCCCGGAGCGGCCCGTCAGGAGAGGGTTAGGTTGGGAAGCACGTTCGGTCTACGAGCTATCGTCGCGCGCCTTGCGGTCGGTCTTCTGGCGTCGTCCACGGCCCTCGGAGCCGGGCCTGCCGCCGTGGCAGCCCACGCCATGGCGCCCGCCGTCGGGACGAGCGCGAATTTCGAGGCGCTCGACGACGCGCAGTACGACGTGATGCCTGGGCTGTCGTGCCAGAACCCGACTGCCCCCATGCCGTGCTACACGCCGCAACAGATCCGGACCGCCTACAACATGGAGTCGGTCATCAACGGTGGCACCACGGGAGCCGGGCAGACGATCGTGATCATCGCCGGCTTTCAGGACCCTACCCTCCTGACGGACCTTGCTCGCTTCGACCAGACCTTCGGCCTGCCGGCTACGACACCGCTGGTTACGGCCCCCGACGGTCTGACGGAGTTTGATCCTTCGAGCGCGATTCAGAAGGGCTGGGCGCTCGAGATCGCGACTGACGTCGAGTGGGCGCACGCCATCGCGCCCGGCGCGACCATCCACCTGGTGCTCGCCGCGAGCGGCGACGACGCCGACATCCTGAGTGCCACCCGATACGCGGTCGAGAACGACCTGGGAGATGTGATCTCGCAGAGCTTCGGCGATCGTCCGGTGACGTAGGTGCGGCCGAGCGGACTTGCGACGGCACTTTGGTTGCCGCCGTGTCTACCCCCGCCTCCGACCCGGAGGTCACCGCCGTCGGCGGGACGCGCCTGGTTGCGGACCGTGTTTCCGGTGCTCACCAGTCGGAGGTGGCCTGGAACGACCAGTACGGAGCCAGTGGTGGGGGCTTCAGCCAGGTGTACAAGCGGCCGGGCTACCAGGTGACTTTCATCGAGAACAACACCGGGCGAGGCATCCCTGACGTGGCGTTGGGCGCATCGATGTACGGGGCCGTGATCGTTGCATTCAAGGGCAAGTTCGGCCGTGTGGTCGGCACCAGCCCAGCCACGGCCCAGTGGGCCGGCATAGCGGCGCTGTCGAACGAGATGGCCGGACACCGCCAGGGACCGCTCAACACGCGGCTCTATCACGTGGGTAAGAGCAGCTCCTACAGCGAGGCCTTCCATGACATCACCAGCGGAGGGAACAGGTTTGCGGGGTTCGCCGGGTCCTCCGGTGTGCCGGGATGGGACCCGGTCACCGGGCTCGGGTCGCCGAACGTCGCTGTGTTGCTCCCGCTGCTGAGCTAGTCGTCCGACCCAGAAGCCTACTCAGGAAGCCCGCCTCGGAGGCTTCCATTACGCTCATCTGGAAGCGCCGCCGTAGCTCAATTGGCAGAGCAGCTGTTTTGTAAACAGCAGGTTACGGGTTCGATTCCTGTCGGCGGCTCCATTGGAGGTGTAGTAGTTCGGCTGAGGGACGACAAAAGGCCTTCGGCTGATGGTTGTCACTACTTCGGGTGATGCTTTACACCTACTTCGGCTGATTCTTGACACTCCCTTGCATGAGGGAGATGAGCGTGGCTGAGCAGAGGTACAAGGCGGTCCTGGCTGTAATCGCGGATGGTCGCACGGTGACCGAGGTAGCAAGCGATTGGGGAGTCAGCCGGCAGACGATGCATGACTGGCTCGCGCGATACGAGGCGGAAGGGCTCGAAGGCCTGAACAATCGCTCGCATCGGCCGGCCCACAGCCCGCACCAGATGCCGGCGGTATGGGAGGCAAGGGTGTTGGAGGTGCGTCGCGCCAAGCCCTACTGGGGTGCGCGTCGGCTGGCGCTGGAGCTGACACGCAAGGGCGGCGCGGAACCGCCGCTGTCGGAGTCGGGCGTCTATCGCTGCCTGGTCCGCGCTGGCGTCATCGAGCCGCAGCAGCGACGCTGGCGGCGCGAGACCTGGAAGCGGTGGGAGCGGGCTGCGCCGATGGAGCTCTGGCAGCTGGACACCGTCGGTGGCTTCCTGCTCGCGGACGGGACGACGGCCAAAGCCTTGACCGGCGTTGACGACCACTCGAGGTTTTGCATCTCGGCGCGGCTGATGGCCAGGGAGCGGACGCAGTCGGTGTGCGACGGATTCAGTTCAGCTTTGCGCACGTACGGCGTGCCGGCGCAGGTGCTGACCGACAACGGCAAGGTGTTCACGGGGCGCTTTGCACAGCCTCCGGTCGAAGTGCTCTTCGACCGGATTTGCCGTGAGAACGGGGTCGACCACCTGCTCACCGAGCCGCGCTCGCCGACCACCACCGGCAAGATCGAGCGCTTCCACAAGACGCTTCGAGTCGAGTTCGACACCAGGCAGGTGTTCCGCAACCTGAAGACCGCACAGGAGGCACTGGACGAATGGGTTAACTACTACAACAAGCAGCGTCCGCACCAGTCGTTGGCCGACGCCACACCCGAGAGCCGCTTCAACGCCGGCACTGACCGGCCCCAGCATCGGTTGACTCCGCGCCCCGAACGCAACGGTGAACAGTGGGTCTGCCGAAAGGTGGCTCGCAACGGAATCGTGAGCGTCGGCTACCAGCAGGTCAGCGTGGGCAAGAACTTCGGCGGCAGCGCCTGCGATGTGCTTGTGACCGATGGCCTGCTTCAGTTCTGGGTCGGCAACGAACTCCTCAAGACGGTGGTTCGAACCAGCAAAGGCGACGTCCGCAAGTTGCACGCCGATGGCACCGCCGTTCGGCGTTAGATTCAGACTGGAGTGTCAAGGATCACCCGCAGTAGATCTGTCAAGCATCAACCGAAGGTCTATACCGGAGCCAAATTGAATTCGAATTTTGCGTGCGCTGTTCGCCGACGATGCTAGTGCAGCAACAGTGCAGCAACCGCACCGAATCGGTTCTTCGCTACCCGGGCCAATTGCTGGCCATCTTCTTCTCGCTCCTACCCGGCCGGCTATCAGGACTTGGGTAGATCTAGCGGTCCTGCCGGATGTCTCCAGGCATCGAATATCCCGTCCCTCCAGAATCACATCGTGGGAGCGTGGTCTGTGGAAGGCGTCGTCCTAGCCGCAGTCCTACCCTTCGAGGCCTTTGGTGGAGTTGGCGATTGCAGTGTGGGTCCAATTCCGCAATCAGAGCTTGAGGATTACTACCAGCCCCAACTTCATGCGATATCGCCTCCGAGTAGTCCACAGACCTACGAGATCCCCTTTGCCGCGATGGCGAATCAGATTGGCTTCTACGCGCTGCACCGCATAACGACCAGAGTTGCTGCTCAAACATTGGACGAAGCCCTTGCGACCGCCGACACTCGGTTCCGCAGGGTAGCCGTAGCGCTTGCGTTCGCCGGTTCTCCGGTAAAAGAACCGAGTTGCTCCGTCCG
>VBGV01000376.1 GCA_005880755.1 Chloroflexota bacterium | reverse complement strand
GCAGACGATCGCATCGTGGCCGCCCTTTTCCGCGAGCGCCAGCGCGGTCACCGGCAGCTCGAGCGAGCCGGGCACCCAGTAGACGTCGGGATCCTCGACGCCGTGCCGCTTGAGCGCATCTTGGGCGCCGCCCAGCAATCGTTTCGTGACGTCTTCGTTAAAGCGCGCCACGACGATTGCGACGTTCAGGTCACTTCCGTCCAGGTCGGGCGTGACGCCCTTCTCGCCCACTCCGTGAATTACAGCAGGTGGCCGAGCTTGTCTTTCTTGGTCTTCAGGTAGCGCTCGTTGTGCGGGTTGGACTCGATGCGGATGGGGACGCGTTCCACCACTTCGAGGCCGAAGCCCTCGAGCCCATAAATCTTCTTGGGATTGTTGGTGAGCAGTCGGATCTTGCGCACTCCGAGGTCGTAAAGGATCTGGCTGCCGATGCCGTAGTCGCGCTTGTCCGGCGCGTGGCCGAGCGCCTCGTTCGCCTCCACGGTGTCCATTCCCTTGTCCTGCAGGTTGTACGCGTGAAGCTTGTCGAGGAGGCCGATGCCTCTCCCCTCCTGGTGCCTTATGTAGAGGATTACGCCTGTGCCTTCTTTCGCAATCGTCTCCATGGCCGCTTTGAGCTGCGCGCCGCAGTCGCACCTGAGGCTGCCGAAGATGTCACCGGTCAGGCACTCGGAGTGGGCTCTCAAGAGGATGGGTTTTGTGGGATCGATCTCGCCGAGGACAATCGCGAGGTGGTTCTCATGACGCAGGAGGTCCTCATAGGCGTATAGCTTCCAGTTCCTCGGGTCGTCCTTTCCAATCGGGATGACCGCCTCGACCCGTTTGGCGACGAGTTTCTCATTGCGGCGACGGTAAGCGATCAGCTGCTCGACCGTGATGACCTTGATCGCGTGCTCGTTGGCGAATGCTTCGATGTCATTCATTCGCGCCATAGTTCCGTCGGGTTTCATCAGCTCCGTGATCACGCCCGCGGGATAGAGGCCCGCCAGCGTGGCCAGGTCGACCGCGGCCTCCGTCTGTCCGGCCCTGGTCAGCACCCCGCCCTCCGCCGCACGCAGCGGGAACGTGTGACCGGGCATCGAGAAGTCGCTCGGCCTTGCGTCGGGGTCGACGACCTTGCGGATCGTCGCGGCGCGGTCGTGCGCGGATGCACCCGTCGTGGTCGTTTCGCGCGCGTCGATGCTGACGCTGAACGCGGTACCGAGGCGGCTGGTGTTCCGCTCCACCATCGGAGCGATGCCGAGCTCGTCGAGGCGCCTGGCGACGACCGGCAAACAGACGAGCCCGGATCCGTGGCGGGTCATGAAGCTCACGTGGTCGGGCGTGACTTTTTCGGCCGCCACCACGAGGTCGCCCTCGTTCTCCCGGTCCTCGTCATCGACGACGATCACGAACTTGCCGGCTTTGACGTCGGCGACTGCCTCTGGAACGGTGGCGAGTGGCATGCTCGAGGAAGTCTACCGGCGGAGGTTTCGGGCCACGTAACGTGCGATGAGGTCGGCCTCGAGGTTGACGACGCTGCCCCGCCTGTAGTCGCCGGCGATCGTGGCTTCGAGCGTGTGCGGGATCAGAGCGACTTTGAAGGTGCCGGGCGGCCTGTCCACCGCGGCCACGGTCAGGCTAACGCCATCGACCGCGATCGAGCCCTTCAGAGCAACGAACCTCGCTACCGCCGCGGGGAGCTCGAACGTCACCTCTTTGCCGGCCTTTGCAAGTTGGACCTCGACGACGGCGGCGGTGGCGTCGACGTGGCCCTGGACGAGGTGGCCGTCCAGCGTTGACGATGCGCCGAGCGGCAGTTCGAGGTTGACCTCCACCCCCGGTTTGAGCGCCCCGAGGTTGGTCCGGCGGAGAGTCTCAGGAACGACGTCGGCGAGGAAGACCGGTCCGCGCTTCCTCACCACTGTCAAGCAGCAGCCGTTGACGGCCACGCTGCTCCCAACTTTTAGCTTTCGCGCGACCGCCGCATGATCGATGCCGAGGCGGCCTTCTTTCGCCTCGACTACCTTGGCGACTGCGCTAACGATCCCGGTGAACATTTGTGTAGGCGCTGATCAGGATGTCATCCCCTAGGCGGGTGAAGTCGAGGTCCATCAGGCCTGCGGCGTCGCTCAGATGCTCGATGCCGCTGCCGCCGAGCGGTCCGGGAGCGTCGCGGCCGCCGATGAGCTTGGGCGCGACGTACGCGTAGATCTTGTCGACCAGGCCCTCCGCGAAGAAGGCTGCGTGCACCTCCCCGCCACCTTCGACCAGCATGCTGATCAGGTTGCGCTTGCCGAGCTCATCGAGCAGGTCCGGCAGGGAGATGCGTCCGTCGGCCGCGGCGGGCAGCTGCAAGACCTCGGCCAGCCCGACCCGGCCCGGTTTGGTCGTCGCGATGAGCGTGTTCGTGCCGACCACGCGCGCCGACTGGCGGATGCGAAGCTGCGAGTCGAGAACGATTCGTAGGGGTTGACGCACGTCCTCGCCGTCGAGCCTTGCGCTGAGCTCCGGGTCGTCGGCGATCACGGTGTTGATGCCGACGAGGATCGCGTCGTGCTGGGAGCGGAGCCGGTGGCCGTGGCGCCGCGATTCCTCGCCCGTGATCCAGTGGGACTCGCCGGCGCGGGTGGCGATCTTGCCGTCCAAGCTGACGGCGAACTTGGCGGTCACGAACGGCCTTCCCGTGAGGCGGTGCTTGACGTAGAACTCATTCAGCTTCTGTGCGCGCTCGGCGTGGACGCCGACAGTCGTGCGTATGCGAGCGGACTCGAGCGCCTGGACGCCGCCGCCGCGAACGCGCTCATCGGGGTCGGTCATCGAGATGACGGTTCTGTAGATGCCTGACTCGATCACGGCGTCGGCGCAGTTGGGGGTGCGATGGGCGTGGGTACAGGGCTCGAGGTTGACGTAGAGCGTGCCTCCTTTCGCGCGCTCCCCGGCCTGGGCAAGCGCCTCTTCCTCGGCATGCGGGCGACCGGGCCCCTTGTGATAGCCCTCGCCGGCGAGGTGACCCTCGCGATCGAGCACGACCGCACCGACCATCGGGTTCGGGCTGGTGCGGTAGTCCGCCTGGGCCGCCAGCGCGAGGGCGCGCGCCGACCAATGCAGGTCGGCGCTGCGGTCGCTCCCAGGGGCGTGCGTCTCAGCTGTCATTGCAACAACCGAATCAGGTCTATGAGATTCTCCAGTTTGCTTTCTAGCGCTGGATCCAATTTTTGTTCTTTGTCGCTCGCTCCTCAGTGAGCTGAAGAGTGAGTTATAGGTGAACAAGCCCTCGGGCTATTAGTACCGGTCAGCTCAAAGGATTGCTCCTCTTACACCTCCGGCCTATCAACCTGCTGGTCTAGCAGGGCCCTTACCCGGTTAACCCGGTGGGAAACCTTATCTTGGAGTTGGCTTCGCACTTAGATGCTTTCAGCGCTTATCCAAACCGGCCATGGCTACCCGGCGCTGCCACTGGCGTGACAACCGGTACACTAGCGGGCCGTTCAACCCGGTCCTCTCGTACTAGGGTCAACCCTCCTCAAGTCTCCTGCGCCCACGGCGGATAGGGACCGAACTGTCTCACGACGTTCTAAACCCAGCTCGCGTACCGCTTTAATGGGCGAACAGCCCAACCCTTGGGACCGACTCCAGCCCCAGGATG
>VBGV01000198.1 GCA_005880755.1 Chloroflexota bacterium | reverse complement strand
GTTGGAGTGGCCGGCCTGGTCAACGCCTATCGCGCGGGCCACGTCGCGATCGCCAACGCGTTGGGCAATGGCGTCGCCGACGACAAGGCCGTCTACTCGCTCGTGCCGAAGCTGATCCGCTACTACCTCGACGAGGACCCGATCCTGCCCAACGTCGAGACCTACCTGTGCGCGGTGGATTCGGACCGGCGGTACGTGCTCGAGCATCTCGCCACGCTGGTGGTCAAGACCGTCGACGCGTCGGGTGGCTACGGGATGCTCATCGGACCCGCCTCCACGACAGAGGAACGCGAGGAGTTCGCCCGCCGCATCACCGCCGTCCCTCGCGCGTTCATCGCCCAACCGGTGGTCGCGCTTTCGGTCCAGCCGGTGCTCGACGGCGGCGGCCTTCGCCGCGGCCACCAGGACCTCCGGCCGTTCGTGCTCACCGGCCCGGACGAATACGTCACTCCCGGTGGCCTCACGCGCGTCGCGTTGAAGCCCGGCTCGCTGGTCGTCAACAGCTCGCAGGGCGGCGGCAGCCGCGACACCTGGGTGGTCGCGGACGACGATTTCGAGGGCGGCGATGCTTAGCCGCGCGGCCACGTCGCTCGCGCTGCTAGGGCGCCACCTCGAGCGTGCCGACCACCTGGCGCGGATCCTGGGCGTGCACGTCTCACTGTCCCTCGACAGGACGGACGAACCCGGGTCGGATTTCTGGATGCGGTTCATGGAGCTCGCGGGCTGGCACGCCGGCGACACTGGCAAACGGGAGCAGGCGGTGGAGATGGTGGTCGCGGGCACGCTCGGGCCGTCCGTCCGGGCGAGCATCGCCGCCGCCCGGCTCGCGGCGCAGGCCGTGCGGCCGTCGCTGCCCAGCGAGCTGTACGAGCAGGTCAATGCTCTGCACTGGCGCGTCCAGGAGGCGGTCTGGCAGCCGGACCTGTATCAGTTCCTCATGGACGTGCAGATGAGCATCCGCCTTGTCGACGGTTTGCTCGAGGACACGATGTTCCACGACGAGGCTCGTGACTTCGTGCGGCTCGGCAAGTTCATCGAGCGCGCGGCCAACGTCACCCACGTCGTGACGCAGAAATCCGCCGAGCTGGCGGACAGCCCCGAAGACGCGCTCGAGTGGACGGCGGTGCTGAAGTCATGCTTCGCGTTCGAGTCATACCAATCGCGCTACCCGGGCGGCGTGACTCCGGACCGAGTCATCGAATGCCTCCTGCTCGACCGCTCCCTGCCGCGCTCGGCCCGATTCTCGACGAACACCGCCCTCGAGGCGGTGGCGAGGATCGAGGGCAAATCGCGGCGCTCCAGGCCGCTTCGCCTGCTCATCCGCCTCAACGGTATGTACCAGCATGCCAACACCGAATCCATCGGCGAGCACCCGCTGGACTTCAACTCGGAATGTCGCGCTCTGCTACGGCAGCTCGAGGTGGCTCTGCGCGAGACGTACTTCCATCCGAGCAAGGTGCCGGCCGCCGTCACAGGCGAAGAAGGTCACGGGATGCCGCAGCAGTGAAGCTCGAGATCGTTCACAGCACCCGCTACCGGTATTCGGGCCCGATCGCCGAGACCGTGATGGAGGTGAGGCTGCGCCCGATGGACGGCAACGGGCAGCGCTGTGTCGACTTCAAGCTCGAGCTGAGCCACGGTGTGAAAGCGCGCGCGTATGTCGACGGGTTCGGCAACCACGTTCACTACTTCAACCTCGTCCGCCCGCACTCGGGGCTCACCGTCAGCAGTCGCTCCACCGTCGAAACGGGGCTCGGCCCCGACACCGAACCCGGCGAACAGCTGGTGCACGACTTCATCCGATTCCGCTCGCCGGTGAAAGAGGTGGACGGGGTGCGAGAGCTGGCACGCCGCCACGCCATCGCAGATTTGACTTCGCCCGAGTCGGTCGAGCACGCGCTCGACGAGCTGACCCTCACCATCAGCCGCGAGTTCACCTACGACCGCACCGTCACCAACGTGTACAGCTCAGTCGACGACGTCCTCGAGCTGCGCGCCGGCGTGTGCCAGGACTTCGCGCACCTGTTCATAGCCGCCGCGCGCGCGATGGGCGTGCCGGCGCGCTACGTGAGCGGCTACATCCACTCCCCGGGCGAGAAGATCAGCACGGCGTCGCATGCGTGGGGCGAGGCATGGGTGGAGGGACGGGGATGGATCGGGTTCGATGCGACCCATCCGGTGCGGACCACGCCGCACCATGTGCGCCTTGCGGTGGGACGGGACTACACAGATGCGGCGCCGACGCGCGGCGTGTACGTGGGTTCAGCGACCGGATCGATGGCGATCAGCGTCAAGACCCGCTCGCTCTAAGAGGCTCCCAACTTGCTGACCTGCACGAATTCCCAGTGCCCATCGTGCACCCTGTAGACGGACATCATGGGTGACAATGCGTCGCCGTTCGCATCAAACGAGTAGGTTCCCGTAACCCCCACGAAACCTTTCGTTTGGGCCACCGCGGCCAGGACCTGGGATCGGCTTGGCAGCTTTCCTCCATTGGCCTTGATTGCCCGGCCGATCGCATCGATCAAGATTCGGGCGCAGTCGTACGCGGCAAACGTGTACGGGCCGATGTCTGACGCCTTCGGATACGCCTTGCGGTAATCGGCGACTTGCTTTTTGACGCCAAGATCCGCACTTGTCGTTGGGTCGACGTAGGGACTAGTTGCCCAGACTCCTGGAGGGGTTGCGCCGAGGTCGCCGATGCATCGGTCGTCCAGCGAGATTCCGTCAGTGCCGAGAAGAATCGCATCGGGCATGATTCCAGCCATCTGGGCCGCGGCCTTACAGGCGTATTGGTCCCGGCTGGCAACTGCGTATATCGCATCAGCGCCCCGGGCTCTCGCCTGGATCAGAAACGCGGAGAAATTTGATGGAGTGTCATCAAATGTTTGTTGATATACGACCCCGCCGCCGTGGATGGCGAATTCCTTTGCAAACTCATTGATATACAGGTCTCCCTCGGGCCCAAACTCATTGAACGCCGCTGCACGTCGGAGCCCCAGCTTCGTCGCCGCGTAATTCGCCATTGCCCGGCCCTGCAGAGGATCACGTGGCGTGATCCGGAAGTAGTTGTTCGAGCCGCTTGGCCGAAACGAGGCCGGCATCTGCTTGCAAATCGGGTCGGGCACGGTGAGACAGGTGTTGGTGGTCGTTGGACTGACCATGGCCAGGTGAGCCGAGTTGGCCTCCGGGATTTCGACCCTGCCGACGGAAGTAGTGTGGGGGCCAACCATGCCCAACACTCTCGGATCAGCGATCATGCGCTTGACGTTTTCGCGGCCCCGCAGCTGACTCTGTTCTGCACCCAGTGAGTTGTCCAGTGACCAGTAAGCCAGCCGGTAGCCCTCGATGGTTGGCTGCTGACGGATGGCAAAGCCAATGGCCTCCTCGAGCGGAAGAACGTCTGCGTTAGCCGACGTTGGCAGGTCGCTCGCGATGATGATGTCGGGCCGCGAGGCGGCATTTCCTGCGCCCTGACACCCGACCGCAGTCAGGCCGAACAACAAAACCGCGGCGAGCGCCCTCATCACACTGAACCAAACAGCCGCGGGATCTCGCGAACGCGCTGATTCTCCGTATCGGCGATGAAAAGATTGCCCTTTGCATCCAGGGTCAGGCCCTCAGGCCCGTCGAACTCGGCCTGCGAGGCCGGCGACCCGTCACCTGAAAAGCCCCACCGGCCGGTGCCGGCCACCGCGTATATCCGTCCGTCAGGCGCGACCATTCGCAGCCTGTGATTTCCGGTGTCAGTAAAGACCAACGTGCCATCGGCTGCTACAGCGACATCGAATGGAAAGCTGAGGAGTGCGTCCTTGGCGAATCCTTCATCTCCGCTGTTGCCCTCGAATTCGCCGGCTCCGCCGGCCACCGTCGTGATCGTCCCTTTCGCGTGATCGACCTTGCGAATCCGATGGTTACCCGTGTCTGCGATGTACAGGTTCTCGTGCTTGTCCAGCGCGAGACCGATGGGCCAGCTCAGCTGTGCGCTGGTGGCACTCGCTCCGTCACCCTCGGTGTCGCCGGTGCCTGCGTAGACCGAACGAGTCTTGCCGTCGAATTTGATCACCCGATTGCCGGCGCGGTCGGCGATGAAGAACACGCCATCCTTGGTGATGGCGAGTCCTCCAACTGGAAGGTTGGGCGCGAACTGGCCGGATGAAATGTTCGAAGGGCCTACCGACACGATCGAATGCATGAAGCCGTTGGCGTCGATCCTCCAGACTTCGAGGCTCTGGTCGCGGCTGGTGAGCAAATAAAGCTGATCGTGCCTGTCAACCGCAACGGTGCTGGCTAAGCCCAGCGAGCTCGAAGCGACGGAAATACCCAGAACGTCGTCTCCGAGGGGTTCCTTGCCGCCACCAGCCACGGTCGTGATGACACCGTCCATCACCTTGCGGATGCGCTGGTTGCCATAGTCCGCGATGTACAGGATTCCCTTGGAGTCGACGGCGACCGAGGTTGGGCGTGCCAGCTGCGCGCTGACGGCTCTTTGGTCGTCGCCGCCATAACAATCGCCCGAGTTGGCACACGGGGATCCAGCTACTGTTTGGATGGTGGGCGGCGATGGAGCCGTCAGACGCAATACCCCTACCCCCGCGGCGAGCAGCGCCAGGACGAGCGCCGCGGCGAGCCACGCCCGAGGGTGAACGAACGTCCATCTTGGCGGCGCGACCACCCTTGCGGGCGCGCCGGCCGGAGCGGCGACCTCGGCTGCTTCGTGGCGAACCACCCAGGCGGTCACCTGAGACCGTGTGTTCACCCCAAGCTTCTCTCTCAAGTGCTCGAGATGACCGTCGACCGTGCGCTCCGAGATGAAGAGCCTGGCCGCGATCTCCCGGTTGGTGAGGCCCTGCGCAACCATGGCCGCCACCTCGATTTCGCGAGGGCTCAGGCGAACTGAAGTATCGGGCGAAGATCCGTCTGACATTGGGTTACGGGGGTATTGAACTCCTAAAAACGGGTACTGGCACGGGTACCTGAACAGGTCCTTTGCCCGCTATCGGGTGCAGTTCCGCGGCCTTAGCTTCGAGTCACCAGGCAGCGACCCGATGGAGATCAGCCTGAAAAGGAGGGCAAAACAAAGTGGAGATCAGAGAAAGCTTCCGCACCGTCCCGTCGCGTCCAATCGCGCTCGTCTTGGCGGCACTCGCGGTTGTCGCACTGGCGCTGACCGTCTGGTTCGTGCTGGGCACCGGCGTCCGCAGCACCGTCAACGACAGGACATTCACCCCAACCGTGCACTCACAGGCCTGCGGTGACCCGTACTCGCCGCACGATTCAGTCTGCCAGCCGGCAAGCGACCCGTACTCGCCGCACGACAAGCTCTAGTCATGTCGCTCACACGTGGCCGCCCCTAAAAACGGCGGCCACGCACGTGCTCGATCGAAAACTTCGCCGTGTCGGCGATCAGCATCACGGCCATTACCCCCGCCTCGACGGGGTCGCTAACCACCACGTCGGCGGCGTCGGGGACCGAGCCCGCCATGTTGGTGCAGAGAACGAGAATCCCTGCCTCTCGGATCTCGCGCACAGCGTTGCTTATGTCGCCGCCCATGATCGCCCCAGCCAGCACAAGAGCGCGCGCCCTGTGGAGACGAGCGACCGCGCGTACAGCATCGGCCAGCTGCTCTTCGCCGACGAGGGGGATCGTGTCGACAGAGATCCGCTCCCCGCGGATGTTGTGGCGGTCAGCCTCGGAGATCGCTCCCTGCGCGACCATGCCGACCTGCGCGCCGCCGCCGATCACGATCACCCGCTTGCCGTAGATCATCTGGAAGGTCGGCACGACGGTGACGCGGGTGACTCCCTGCAGCGCCGCGAGCTCGCTGATCATGGCCTGCTCATCGGGAGCGCCTGACACCTCGAGCTGCAGCTCCGCCACCGCTTCGCGTCGCGCGCCTCCCGCGACATAGGTGATGTTGGCGCCGTGCCTGAAGATCGCCTCCGTGATCCGGTAGAGCACCCCAGGCTCATCGCGGCACTCGACGAGCAGGCCGGTCGCGTCAGGCCCAGTCATGGGCCAGAAAGATAGAGCTAAGCCTCAGCCGCGTACGGCCACCGCGGCGCGCCAAGCTCGCGCGACACGCCGCGCGCCGCCTCGCCCAGCGCCGCCGACAGGCCGCGCGCCAGGCCCCGCGGAAAGATCCGGTCGGTCGAATCGACGACGCCGATCGCTCCCACCGCGTGGCCGCCGTGGTCGAAGATGGGTGCCGCCGCGCTCGACTCACCGAGCACGGCCTCCTCCCGTTCCGTCGCGACGCCGCTGTCCCGGATGATCTCCAGCTCGCGCTGCAGGTCCGCCTGGTTCACGGTCTGCTTCGTCAGTCGCGGCAGCGGCTCCGCGAGCAGATCCTCGAGCACCTGCGCCGGCGAAAATGCCAGGACCGCCTTGCCTAACGCGCTAGCGTGCAACGGAAGCTGCAGGCCGACTTCGAGCACGCCGAACGCGGCGTCACGCCGGAACACGTGGTGCACGACGACGACGCTTGCCCCATGCATCACGCCCACCCTCACCGCGGCCCCCGTCCGCGTGGCGAGGTGGTCGGCGTAGGTGATCGATCGCGCGCGCAGCTCGTTGAGGTCGAGGTACGAGTACCCCAGCTGAAGCAGCCCAGGACCAAGCTGATACTTCTCCGAGTACGCGTCCTGCTCGACGAAGCCATGGGACTGCAGGGTCTGCAGGAGACCGTGCACCGTCGGCCGCGCGAGGCCCAGCCGGTCCGCCAGCTCGCTCACGCCCAGCCGGCGCGGGCCGCTGGCGAGGGCCTTCAGGATGGCTGTCGCGCGGTCGATCGACTGGATCGAGCCGCGTTTTCTCTCTTCCCTAGGATTCGGCATTGCTGAATTCCTGTCGGTAGTGTAGACTACCCCCGTCGTCCGGAATTAGCGCCGGCATCAGCGGAGTGTGATTGATTGGTCGGGATTGTACTGGTCTCCCATAGCTATGAGCTGGCCCACGGGCTGGCGGCGCTGGCCTTGCAGGTCGCCGGGACCGAGGTCCGCGTCGAACCCGCGGGCGGCGGGCCCGACGGCACGCTCGGCACCACCGGCGATGCGGTCCGGAACGCCATCAGCCGGGCCGATTGCGGCCAGGGCGTGGTCGTGCTGGCCGACCTGGGGAGCTCCGTGCTCACGGTGCGGCACCTCCTCGAAGAGGGGCGCGGCAACGGCCACATCCGCCTGGTCGACGCCCCATTCGTCGAGGGTGCGATCGCCGCGGCCGTGATGTCCTCGGCGGGACAGGACCTGGAGGACGTGGCGCGGGCGGCCGAGGAGGCGCGCGGTGCAAGCAAGTTCTGAAGTAGTCGTCGCCCTTCCTCTCGAGGTCGCGCTCCACGCACGGCCAGCCGCGACGTTCGTGAAGACGGCAATGCGTTTCCGGTCGAAGGTATCGGTTGGCGTCAACGGGAAGCTCGCCGACGCGAAGAGCATCCTTGCGGTCCTGGCCCTCGGCGCGACCGGGGGCACGGTGTTGCGCCTCTACGCGGAGGGCGAGGACGCGCCGGCGGCGCTAGACGCGCTGTCGGCTTGTGTGACCGGACTGACCGAGTAGCGCCTCAGATCGACGCCGGCAGTCGGCAAAATCGAGCTCTCGCACCCACTGCCTCACCTGGCCCACGCGCGCCGCGGCGACGCTGAGCTCGTCGGTGCCGAGCCCGACGATGATCGACAGCGAATTCTCGTCCGATGCCGCCTCGCCGCACACGTCGACCGGAATGCCCGCGGCGTGGCCGGCTTGCACCGTCGCCGCGACCAGGCCGAGCACGCGCGGATCCAGGACAGGTGCCTTGCGCGATTGCTCCCGATCGAGGCCAAGCACGAGCTGCGTCAGGTCGTTGGTGCCGATGCTCAAGAAGTCGCATTGGCCTGCGATCTCCCGTGCCGCCTCAGCCGCCTCGGGTGTTTCGATCATGGCGCCGACCTTCGGGGTGTCCCGGCCTTCGACGACGATGGCCAGCATGTCGCGCACCGATCTGATGTCTGCGGCAGACGTCACCATCGGGACCAGGAGTCGAAGGTCTGCGCCGCGGCCGGCGTCGACGACCGCGGAAAGGTGCGCCTTCAATGCCTGTGGCTCGTTGAGCATCACCGCGATGCCTCGAGCCGTGATACCGCGAAGGAATGGCGGGGTCTTGTCGCCGCCGAAATCGAAGAGACGGACGGTCGCCGTTTGATTTTGCAGCCGTGCCAGCACGGGCCTCAAAACGCTCACCTGCTCGTCGTGCGACGGCCATTGCATGGCTTCGAGGAACAGCAGCTCGGTCCGCATGAGGCCGACCCCTTCAGCGCCCTGCCGGGTCGCCTCTTCGAGCTCGGCCACGGTGGACGCGTTGGCCAGGACACGAACCCCGTGGCCGTCCTTCGTCCGCGCGGGCTCGAGCCGCCGCGCGATCGCGATTTCGCGAGCTGATCGGCGTCGTTCGGTGTCGGTTCGTGCGAGCGACGCGCGTTCCGCATCCGGTTGCCGGACCACGACGCCGCGGTCGCCGTCGACGAGCACCTCCTCCCCATCCTCGATCTCGAGCAGGTCCGCGCCCACGCCCACGACCATCGGAAGGCCGAGTGAGCGCGCGACGATCGCGGCGTGAGCCGTCACCCCGCCTCCGGCGAGCGCGATCCCTCGCACGCTGGGCGCGAGCTCGGCTACGTCCGCCGGCCCGAGCGAATCGGCGATCAGCACGCCCTCGGAGACGTGCCGCGCGTCACCCTTCAAATGAGCCGCCGCTCGGCGGCCGATGCTGCGAACGTCGTCGGCGCGCAACGCCAGCATCGGGTCCAGCAACACCGACAGCTCGAGAGCCGTCTGCTCGGCCGCCTCTCTCAACGCGTCCGCCGCCTCGAGACCGGACTCGAGAATCAGGGTCTCCACGCGCGCGATCAGCGCCGGGTCCATGGCCATCAACACGCCCGTTTCGACGATGTCGGCGTCGTCGCCGCGTCCTTCGCTGCGCAGCTGCAACGCCAGCGTTTCCAGGTCCGAGGCAGTTCGGCGTAAGGCGTCACGTGCGCGGTCTGCCTCGCCTGCGCGATCCGCCTCGCGCACGAGGTTGGATGCGTGCCCTCGAGTAAGGTCGAGCACCACTGCGCGACCGACCGTGATGCCCGGCGCGGCGCTCACCCCCGGCAGGGCGCGCATTACGAGTCCTTCGTGACT
>VBGV01000197.1 GCA_005880755.1 Chloroflexota bacterium | reverse complement strand
CCCGCGGAACCGGCTTCGGTTGCGGTGAAGGTGCGGAGGGTTCCTGTCGCGCTGATGACGTTCCTCGTGAGCTGCTTTCTGCTCGGCGCTTCGCTTGCCGCGACGCAGAACTTCCTGGTCCTGCGCATCAGTTTCCTGGGTGGCGGCGCGCTCCTGATCGGCGCGGCGGCGGCGGCCCAGGCTGTGACCGAGATTCCAACTATGGGCTACACCCACGTCCTCACCAAGAGGATCAGCCACGGAGCGCTGTTCGCGATCGGGTGCGGCATCTATCTCGCGACCTTCGTCGCCTGGGCTTTCACGTCCGACGCCCTCGTCGCGGCGTCGTTGAAGCTCGTCGTCGGCGTCGCCTTTGCGCTGACCTTCGTGGCCGCGGTCATGATGGCCAACGACCTGGCGCCCTCACACCTGCGTGCGACCGGGCAGGCGTTGATGAAGTCGGTCCTCTTCGGTCTGGCGCCGATTGCGGGCTCGGTCGGCGGCGGCCTGGTCTACGGAGAGATGGGCCCGCGGGTCATGTTCCTCATCGCGACTGGCGTCGTGGGCGTGGCCGGGCTGATCGCGCTGGTCGCGGTCCCGGTGCGAATGCGGGTCAGGCAGCCAAGCGAGGTGCCCGTCCTTGCATCCGAGGCTGTCACGCCGCGGGTATGACGAGTCGGAACTCAGATCCCTCCCGGGGTGTGGTAGTGACTTCAATTCGCCCACCATGCATGTCGATGATCGCTCGCGCGATCGCCAGGTCCAGGCCCGCGCCAACGATGGCGCTGGGTCGCTGTTCGTAACGGTCGTACCGACCATAGAGCCAGTCGTCGAACTGGGCGATCTTCAGGGTGTTGGAGCCGATGCACACCACCACGTGTTGGTCCTCCGGTCTGGTCGCCACCGCGATGTGTCCTCCCGTCGTCGCCGTCCCTGTGATGAACCCGAAAACGTTTTGGATCGCTTGGCGTAGCCGATCCGGGTCGCCACTCACGAACAGGGGAACTGAAGACTGTTCCAGCCCGATCGACAGTTGGCGCGTGCCCGCCCGCGTGCGCAAAACGACCTCGCTGACGATGCTGTTGACGTCGATGCGGGTCCTGCGAAACGATGTCTGGCCGGTTTCGAGACGGTTGAGATCGAACATCTGGCCGATCAGCGCATCGATCTTCTGAGCCGCGCCGAAAATTTCGTCGGCGCAGGTCTTGATCTCGTCCGCGGACAGGCCTCCGTCGCGTATCAACTCGCTGAGACCCTGGATGCCGACAAGGGCGGTGCGGGTTTCGTGCCGCATCATCGAAGCAAACGCCGTGACCATCTTGTTGAGGCGTTCCAGCGCGGAGAGGTGAGCCAGCTCGACTTCGGTATTCAGTGAGTCAGTTATCGCCGTTTGTCTCGCTGCTGACGGTGCCCGATCGGGCGGAAGTCGGTACCCGATCGGGTAGTAATTGAGTGACTTAAATCCAAGATCGAGGTCGGGCGGCTGGTCGCAGGCCATGTCCGGGTCGCCTTTCAGGTGGCTTACAGCGAAAAGGTCGCCGGGGATCTGGCCGCCGCGGGCGCGAGCCTTCTCGGCGGTCCGGTCCTGACTCCCTGGGGCGATCGTAACGTCCGCCTCACAGGTCCCGACGGATCCAGCTGACGCTCTTTACGCCCCGTCAATAAGAGCTACGGGGACGCTGCGCGCTAGGCGAATGGAAGGGTTTTGTTACATGTCAGCAAGAAAGGTTGCGTTCTTAATCTGATGTTCCCAAAGTCATTAAGCGCACCTAAGCTTTTGCGGCTACACTTGGAATCTCTCGAGCAAAGACCGGCCCGCTTCCGGTGTTCTTGAGAGAGCTAGGTTGGAGGGAGGCGCGTGGGCCTTGGGTTTTCGCAGGCGGTCGGCGATCTATCGAGCCACGCCGGCGCCCCCGCGGACCTCTCGACAGTCGAAGAGCTTCAACGACATTTCGCCCGCGAGCTCCACGACCAGGTAGCTCAGCCGCTGATCGGTCTCATGCTCGAAATCCGAAGCCTCAGGGTCGAAGCAGGCGGCGATCGTGACATCTCGGCGGAACTCACCGTGCTCGAAGAGTCGGCGCGTCAGGTGCTGCGCCAGGCACGCGAGATGATGGTTGACCTTCGCGAGCGGAACGATCTCAGGATCAACCTGATCCAGGCGCTGAAGAACGAAATTCCGGTGCCGTCGGGCCACGACCTGAAGCTCCAAGTTTCGACGCGCTGGCCGCGCCGAGTCAACGGCTGGGCGGCGTACAACCTCCTTCGGATAGCCCAGCAAGCTGCGGCCAACGGTTGGCGGCACGGGCGGGCGCACAGGATCGATGTGATCCTCGATGTCGACGCCAACGACCAGGCAGTCGTGGTGGTGCTGGATGACGGCGCCGGTATCGATGACTCTCCATATGGATTCGGCATCATGGGAATGCGGGAGCGGGCCGTGATTCTTGGCGGTACGTTGGGCGTGCGTTCGAGGGACGCGGGTGGAACCCGGGTCGAAATACACGTGCCCCTGGACCGGATCCGATGAGGGCCATGGACAATCCGGTCAAGGTCCTGGTCGCGGATGACCAGACGCTTTTCCGGACGGGACTTGCTCGCATGCTCTCGTCTGATCCTCGGGTCGAAGTTGTGGGTCAGGCTCGAAACGGCGAGGAGGCGATCGAGCAGGCGCTTGCGCGCAACCCAAATGTGGTGCTGATGGACCTCCAGATGCCGAAGGTCACAGGCGTGGAGGCCACCCGGAGATTGGTTCAGGAAATTCCCGGCCTCCGCGTCCTGGTGCTCAGCGCCTACGCCGACAAGGCGATGGTGGGCGAGGCCCTCGCGAGCGGCGCGGAGGGTTTCGTCGACAAGGACGTCAACTTCGAGGACATCATCGACCGCATCCTCAGCGTGGCCCCCGCGAGCGCCATGAGGCTCAAGCGAATGCGGGCCAAACTATCGCTCCGTGAGCTGCACGTCCTCAATCAGGTTGCGGACGGGCTTTCCAACAAGCAGATCGCCAGGCGGCTTGGGATCAGCGAAAAGACAGTCCGCAATCATCTGAGTCGCGTCTTCAACAAGCTCGGAGCTACCAACCGCACCGAAGCGGTAGTGCACGCGATGCGGGCGGGCCTGGTCACCGCCTGAGGCGCGTTCTAACCGGTTAGGGAAGGGGGCCGCCTCCGGCAAGGCGGACCCCCCCTTCCCCGGCCGAACGGGATCGCCGTCGTCCAAGGCAGGCTTGCCGGAAACCTGCGCCCCGACCGTAGCGGTGAGCGGTGACACGCTCAATGGGTCATTCGTCCTAGTCCGGCCGAATATGCCGGCAATAGGGACAAATGTCCCCTTGTTGTCGAACCCGTTCCTTAATAACGTGGGCACAAACCTGCACGGGAGAGGTGGGAGGTGATCGCACGCCGGCAAGTGCTGTCGCGTCCGTTTGGTTTGGCGTGTGACGCGCGCCGTTCGTTTCCGCGCGCTCCGCACGCCAACGGGCGCGGCACGACAGAGATGAAACCATGATGCAGAGTTCTTCAGCCGTCCCACCTCCCGTGGCCAAGAGCGACATCGCGTACGCGGGATTCTGGCGGCGCCTGCTCGCTTACCTGATCGATGGGACCCTGCTTGCAGGCCTCGACCTGGCCCTGTACTCGACGGTGCATGTGCTCGCGCCGGACAACCTTGACGCTGTGGCGAACGTCGTGCCCGTCGCGATCGCGATCGGCTGGGCGTACTTCGCCGTCCTGGAGAGCTCCCCGGCGCGGGGTACCCTCGGCAAGATCGCACTTGGCCTCTACGTCGCCGACGTCCAGGGCGACCCAATCAGCTTCGGACGAGCGGTGTTCCGCAACGCGATGAAGTCGGTTTCGTGGCTCGTCTTTGGCATCGGCTGGGTCCTGGCCGCTTTCACTCCGCGCAAGCAAGCACTACACGACCTGCTGGCGGGAACGCTCGTGTTGAGGAGAGTGCACTACTTCGTGTTCGGCCAGGAGTCACCTACGGAGCCCGGCGATCACTGGGATGGAAGTCATTGGGTGGCCTCGGTGCCACCACTGGAGAAATCATAGGTATGGCAGCGATCAGCCAAACGCGACCGGCTCGGACCACAAACGTGCGGACTCCGCTTTTCATCCTGGGCGTCGGGCTTGCGCTGCTCGCGTTCCTGGTCATGTTCGCGTTTGGCATCCTCTTCGCCAACCGTTCTCAGACAGGCAGCCAGGTCAGGGTGGTGGTCGCCGCACAAGATATAGACGCGCGCGAGCCGATCACGCCGGACCTGCTCACGACGGCCGCCATCCCCTCCACAGCCGTTCCGCCGCAGTCTTTTCTCCGCGCGGGCGACCTCACCGGTACCTCGGCCCTGGTTGCGATCTACAAAGGACAGCCGATCACCGCGAACGTTGTCGCCTCCAACCCGGACCAGATCACGCCGTCCTCGTTTCTTCCGATCCCGCAGGGCTATGTTGCCTTGACGCTCCCCACCAGCGAGCAGCAGGGCGTGGCCGGCTTCATTGCCCAGGGCGACTACATCGACGTGATCGCGACGGTGAACACGCAGCTCTTCTCGACCGTCAACCCCCGCCAGGTGACGCGTACGGTCTTCACAAGCGTCTACATCCTTCGAGTGGGCCCGCAATCGGTCGTACCGAGACAGGGCCAGGCTCAGGGGCTGTCCAGCAGCGTCACCGTGCTGATGAGCCTTTGCGACGCGCAGTACATGGACTGGCTGTTGAGCAACGCCACTCTCAAGTACGCGCTCCTGTCCCATTACGACTACACAAAGGCGCAGGCGCCGCCAGACTCCGCATGCCCGTCGACGACCGCGCCCGGACTTATCGGCCCGGCGCAGGTCCAGGGGCGCTGGGGGTTCTAGGTCGATGTCTGAGCAACGGAGACATTCGGGCGGATGAGGCCGCGCACGCGTATTGGATGGGATGCGCCCGGGCCCGGCCGGCCTGTGCTCGCCGCCGGGGAGCCTCGCGACACCCCGTCTCGGCGGCCTGACCGCCCATGGCCGTCCTTTCACGATATGGTCTCCAGACTCTCCACCCTGGAGAGCGCAGCGGTCTTCTTCAGTCTCCCGGAGGCGACCCTGAGGGCACTGGCCCGGCGGCTCCGCAGGATCAAGGTCTCCCCCGGCGAGATGATCGTGTTCCAGGGCGAGCCTGGAGACACGATCTTCATCGTCGAACGGGGCCGCTGCCGGATGGTGATCGAGAAGCCGCCCAGCATCGTGACGGTGGCGCTCCTCTCGGAAGGCGACTTCTTCGGCGAGGGCGCCGCCCTGCTGAACAGGCCTCAGCAGGCTTCGGTGTACGCCCAGACCGATGGCTATCTCTTGGCGCTCGACAGGCAGGCGCTGCACACCGTGATGGCCGGTCGGGAGCACCCGGCCCTGGAAGAGCTTCGGTTGGTCGCCGATCAGCGCTTCAGGGCGTTTGCCGATACGAGCGTTCAGGCCACCTGGGGACTCCTGCTCAACGAAGCAACCGTGGTCGGTGTCTACTCGCCCAAAGGAGGTTCTGGCGGGACGTGCATATCGCTCAACCTGGTCGGCGCGCTTGCGCGCCGGTACCCGGGCCAGGTCCTGCTGCTCGACCTCGATTTTCCGTACTCGCATTCCGCTCTGCTCGCCGGACTGGTGCCCACGAGTTGCCTCGCCCGCATGGCGTCGGTCCCACAGGGATCGTTTGAAGAGGTTCTGCTGAGCGCCGTTCTGTACCACCCCGGAGGGCCGATGATCTTGCCCGGCGCATTGCGCCCAGAAGAGGCGGACGAGATCACCCCTGAGCTGATCACCAGGGCCATCAGTGTTCTGCGCAAGAGCTTCACCTACGTCGTGGTGGACCTGGGCGTCACGATCACCGACTCCACCCTGGCGCTCTTCGACCTGACACAGCATGTCGTCGTCGTCGCCGCCCCCGAGCTCTCCGCTGTCAAAAGCGCGGCCGACGCGATCGACATCCTCGGGCAGCTGGGCACGCCTACCGATCGCCTGTCGGTCGTCCTCAACAGCCGCTCGTTCAAGCCGGCGGTCACCAAATCAGCCGTTGAGCGAAGCCTGAAGCGCGAGATCGACGTCCAGATCCAGTACGACGGTTCGAAGCCCGAGCAGGCAGCTGTGGACGGCGTGATCTTGAGCCTAACCAATCCCCACAGCGAGATGGCCAAGGGCTGTGAGGTGCTCGCCGCATTGCTCGATTCGAAACACGGCAAGCACCGCAGCCCCAACCCGGTGGCAGCGCCTGTCGAGGGCGGAAGCGTGCCTGCGGGCGTTGGGGCAGCCGAATGACGCAGTCGAGGTCTTCGGTGGGGGTGATCCATCAGGCCACCGCGGGGATCAGGCGTGGTGCGCTTCGCCGCCAGCTCCAAGCTGTGGCGGCCGGCAAGAGGGCAACGGTGTCGATCGACCTTGAACAGCCCGGCGTGGATGTAGGGGAGGCCATCGAGGAGATCACCAACCGCCTCCCGATGGAAAGCATGCCGGTGCAGCGCCTGGTCTTTGCATTCAAGAGGTCGGGGACGGCCGACCGTGTCGTCGAACGGCTGGCCGCGAAGAGTCCCCAGCAGCGCGCACGAAGCGCCCGGGTGGTCGGTGCCCTCCAGCTGACAGAGGCGGTGCCATGGGTGGCCGCTCTTCTCGAGTCACGCGACCGCGCCGTTTTGGACGCGGCCGCACGGGCACTGGGAAAGATCGCCGGGGCACGCAGCGCGACGGCTCTAGTGCTCGCGATCCAGCGAAGGGGACTGAGCCGTAGGCTTGTCGCGGAGCTGGCGCGCGCCGCGCCCGATCTCTTTGTCGAAGTTGCGCTGACCGAGCCTCAGCGGCCCGCCGTCCGCCCCGCGCTGGCGATCGCGGCCGGCCTGCGGCGGCGGCAGACGGCGGTCGCCCCCTTGATCGGTCTGCTCGAGCACGGCAGCCGCCGCGAGCGAGTGATTGCCTGCCGTGCGCTGGGCTGGATCGGCTCAGGGACGGCGGTTCCCATCATCAAGGGGGCCCTCGTCGACCGCGACTGGAAGATCAGGATGTCGGCGGCCAAGGCGCTGGGCGCGCTTCACGCGCAAGACGCGAAAGACGACTTGAAGTACCTCCAGATCGATCGCAATGCTCGTGTCCGCAAGGCAGCCACGCAGGCGCTCTACCGCTTGAAACCAAGATGACGATTGAGGCTTCGGCCCATGGCGCTTAAGGACAGGCTCGAAGCGCGGCGGCGCCCTGAAGCCGGCGAGCATACGTCGATCGATTCGCCGCTGACCGTCATCGCAGGTGCGCGAGACGAACCGAAAGCCGTGGCGCCGCCGGTAGCTGAGGACATGGCCCCTAAATCAGCAGGTCTGACAAGCACGGTCGCCACGGCCAAAGCCGCTATCCATGCCCTGCTCGTAGAGAGGCACGCAGACGAGATCGACATCACCGACCGCGAAGGAGTTCGATCTCGAATCGCGAATCTGGCCGAGGAGCACGTCAAGACAGCGGGCATCACGCTCAACCGGCTCGACTACGGCCATCTCGTCGATGCGCTTCTGGACGAGGTTCTGGGCCTTGGGCCGCTGCAGGCTCTCCTCGAGGATCCGACGATCACCGAGATCATGATCAATAACCCGCACCGGATCTTCGTCGAGCGCCGCGGGCGGGTCCACCTGAGCCCGGTAGTCTTCGAAAACGCCGGTCAGCTGCGGCAGGTCATCGACCGGATCGTCAGCACGGTGGGCCGGCGGGTCGACGAAAGCTCGCCGATGTGTGATGCGCGTCTGCGCGACGGATCGCGCGTCAACGTCGTGCTGCCGCCGCTCGCGATCGACGGCCCCTGCATGACGATCCGCAAATTCTCGCGAGACAAGCTTCGGCCTGACGACCTGCTCGCCATTGGCAGCGCGACCTCCGAGATGATCGAGTTCCTCCGTGCCGCCGTCCGCAGCCGGCTGAGCATTCTCGTCTCGGGTGGAACATCGTCCGGCAAGACAACTCTGCTCAACATCCTCTCCGGCTACATACCTGCGGAGGAGCGCATCGTCACGGTCGAGGACTCGGCGGAGCTGCAGCTGCTTCAGGAGCACGTCATCCGCCTGGAGTCGAGGCCGCCGAACGTCGAGGGCAAGGGCGCGATCGAGATTCGCGACCTGGTGCGCAACGCGCTTCGCATGCGACCCGACCGGCTCATCGTCGGTGAGTGCCGTGGTGGGGAAGCGCTTGACATGCTGCAGGCGATGAACACCGGCCACGAGGGCTCGATGAGCACCGTCCACGCGAACAGCGCCTACGATGCGTTCAGCCGCCTGGAGACGATGGTCCTGATGGCGGGCGCCGACCTGCCGGGCCGCGCGATTCAGAAGCAGATCGCATCCGCCATCGACATCGTGCTCCAGGTTGAGCGCGTGCGCGGAGGCGCGCGAAAGATCGTCAGCATCGTCGAGGTCACCGGGCTCGAGAACGGCGAGACGCAGGTGCAGGAGCTGTTCCATTTCAAGCAGACCAGCGTCGACAACGAGGGCAACGCGGTCGGCCTACACACCGCGACCGGGAATCGGTCCATTCATCTCGACCGCTTCGCCGAACGGGGCGAAACGCTGTCCGAGGGCGTGTTCGAGGCGCCCGCCTTCAGTGGCGTGGCTCGAGGTTGAGATGACTGGAACCGTCATTCTTTCGCTGATCGCCGCGGCAGGCGTGTTGCTTGCCGTGATCGCCGTCGCGATTCCCGCTGCGCAGTCGGGATTGCAGGACAGGCCTCGTTGGGAAGCGCCCTCTCCGCCGGGGGCTTCGCTGCGCGATCGGATCAACCTTCCGTTTCAGGCGCTCGCGGAGCGTTCGAACCGGAAGCGCCGGCTGAACGGGGGTCTCACGATAGCCGAGCACCTCGCTCGCGCCGACCTCAAGCTCCGCACGTCGGAGTTCGTGATGATCCAGGTCGGGTTCCTGGCGGCGGGTGCCCTCCTGGCGCTTTGGCGCTTCGGGCTGGCGCCGCAGTTCGTGCTCGCCGCGGTGATCGCCTATCTCATCCCGATGCGCTATGTCAAATGGCGTCAGACGCGGAGGCTCAAGGCGTTCAACGCCCGCCTTCCGGACACGGTGAGCCTGCTCTCCAACGCAATGAAGGCCGGGTTGTCGCTCCCACAGGCAATCGAGGCCGTTGCCAACAATGCCTCATCGCCGATCTCAGACGAGCTGTCGCGCGTGATCCGCGAGATGAAGCTTGGGAGCGCCACTCCCGCTGCCCTCGCCAACATGGTGCGTCGCGTCGGCAGCGAAGACCTCGACCTGATCGTCACCGCGATCGGAATCCAGTCGTCCGTCGGCGGCAACCTCGCCCGCATCCTCGACGGCATTTCGCACACGATCCGGCAGCGGATTCAAATCAAGTCCCAGATCGGCGCCATGACAGCGCAAATGCGGGCTTCCGGATGGATCATCACGCTGCTGCCTTTCATCGTCGCCGCCGTGCTCAACATCATCACGCCGAGCTACTTCCGAGTGATGTTCACCGAGCCGGCTGGTCGTGTTCTTCTGGTTCTCGCCGGGGTGTCCATCTTCATCGGCAACGTTTTCGTCCGCCGGATCACCAACTTCAAGGTGTAGGGATGGCGGCCATTTACGTCGCGACCCTTCTCGGAGTGCTGGCCGCGGTGGGCGTGTTCGCCACCGTGTGGAGCGTGATGCCGCAGCAGCCGACCAACGCCGACGTCGTCGAGGGCCGAATTCGCGTCTACGAGAAAGGGCTTCAGTTGTCGTTGGCGGAGATCGAGCTGAGGCAACCGTTCAGGGACCGTGTCCTCCGGCCGGCTGTCAAGCGGCTCGGCCAGATGGTCGAGCAAATGACGCCTGTGAAAGCACGTCATTCGATCAGCCTGAAGCTCCAGATCGCAGGCAGGCCCGGCGGCATGTCAGCAGGTGACTTCATAGCAATGCGTTATTTGTTGACGGCCGTCCTGTGCCTTCTCGGGATCGGTGTCGGGACGCTCCTTCGCAACCCGCTTGACCTAGCGATCTTCGCCGCGATCGGGGCGGTCGTCGGCCTATATGGCCCGATCTTTTGGCTGCGCGGCCAAGTGAGGAAGCGCCGCTCAGACATCCAGGCAGACCTGCCTGACGTGATCGACGTGCTTGTGGTGTGCGTCGAGGCGGGCCTCACCTTCGAGGCCGCTGTCGAGAAGGTCGTCGAAAAGTACGACCACGCCCTGGCGGATGAATTCGGCCGGGTGATGCAAGAGGTCCGGCTGGGCAGGCCGCGACTCGACGCCCTGAATGAGATGGGCCAGCGCACGGGGGTCGAAGAGCTGAACCATTTCGTCCAGGCCATCATCCAGTCAGAACAGCTGGGATCGGGCGTGAGCCGCATCCTGCGCATTCAATCGGATGAGATGCGAATGAAGCGCCTGGTGACGGCGCAAGAACGTGGCGCGCGGGCGACGCTGAAGATGCTGATCCCGATGCTCGGATGCATCTTTCCAACCTTGTGGGTCATCCTGCTCGGGCCGGCCGCCATTCTCGCCATGCGCCTGTTGCGAGGCGGTTAGATGTGGGGGTCGCAGCGAGGGCAGTCCGCGGTCGAGTTCGGAGCGTCCGCGATCGTTCTCGTCCTTCTGCTGTTTGGCTTGATCGACCTGGGCCGGGTGTTCTATTTCGACGTCGGCCTGACCGGTGCGACACGTGAGGCGGCGCGGCACGCCAGCTGGTTTGTCCCCCCGCCGTCGGGCAGTGCATCGCCGGGTACGAATCCGAGCCTCTATGACACCGACGGCTGGGCACAAGATCCCTGCCCTTATGAACCGGGCGGAAATCCAACCGGGGATACAAACCCAAATCCTGGGATCAAGCAATCCGTCGACTGCAACCTCAACAAATATCACCTGCCGTCGTCGATCCTGCAGAACCCGACCATGCTTTACATCTGCTATGCGAACACACCGGGTCTGGACCTGGCGACGGCACCGACTGACAACTACTACAAGGGCCTGGACGTGAACGTAATCCTGGTCATGAACTACGGATTTGCCGGCGGATTCCTACCCGACATGGTCGGCACCTCTCTGCACATCGTCGCCAACACGCACATGGTCATCGGCGGGTACTGACGTGCAACAAGCGTCACACAGCGATCAGAGGTCCCAGGCGATCGTCGAGTTTGCGATCGTGGCGCCGGTTCTCTTGCTCCTGATTTTTGGCGTGGTGGACTTCGGCAGGGTCATCTATGTCTACGCCACCATCAACCAGGGGGTCAACGAGGGGGCTCGGTCTGCGATTCGCGCCTCCGCGCTGCTGCCGACCAACAACGACGTCGAGACTGCAGTCAAGCAGCATGCGGTCGACGTCTCGCTGGCGAACCCGTGCCCCAACGGGCCCATCACCATGGCCACGCCGCCCGCCAACCAGGGATGGATCTACATCACCGAGCCCGACGCGCCATCCGCCATCGAGGTGTTGTCGCCTACGCTCGAAAACGCGCCGGGTGGACAGATGTGGGGAAATTCAAATGGAACCTGCAGCGCGACCAATCCGGCCCACGACCACGCTCCACTGCAAATCACGATTCGCTACAACTTTGTGCCCTTCACGCCGCTGATCCAGCAGGTGACCGCCAACCACATCGTGATCAGCGCGTCAGCAACCTACAAGACCGAGTATTGAGTTGGTAAACGATCACTCTCGAGCGCAGCGTGGCCAGGCGATCGTCTTGGTCGCCCTGCTGCTTGTGGTTCTGTTCGGCTTCGTGGGTCTTGCGATCGATGGCGGCCGCGGGTATCTCGACCGCCGGCAGATGCAGGCTGCGGTAGACGCGGCTTCGCTCGCGGCTGCGTACGACTACATGACGAGCAAGAACGTCGGCCAAGCGGAGCGGGCGGGTCGAGACGTGTTCGCCAACAACGAACGGCTGTATATCGCTCCCGCGTGCACCGTGACGGCACTTACGCTCTCATGCTCGTTCGGCGACGAGACGAATCAGGTCCTCACCCTGTCGGCCGTCGACCATTCGATCGCAGGTGTCACGTTCAACGCCACGGCCACCCATCACGTTGGCGTCACGATGATGCAGGTGCTGGGCTCGGGGCCGACGATGGCGATCGGCGCAACCGCGACCGCACTGGCGCGCGGAACTGGGACCAACGGAGCTGCGATCCAGACCCTGAGCCCCGGCAACTGCAACGGAACGGCGACCTCATTGACGTTCCAGGGCAACTCGACCACCCAGGTGACTGGCGACGTGTGGTCGAACGGCAGCATCCTGGATATGAGCGCCGCCGCCGGCGGGGCTGTCAACGGGAACGTCGTCAACGTTTGCGGGACGACTCCGGCACTCAACACCCCGACTCCCTGGACCGTCACGGGCGCCCAGGTCAACGGTTGGAACATGCCGGACCCGGGCTATCCGAGCCCGCCCATCAACTCCAACACGCGGACCTGGAACGCCACAAGCGGGAGCGTGGAGCAGCCGGGGGCATACACGGTCGATCCAGCTCTTCCTGGCGGCGCCGGCTGCTACTTCCTGGCCGCGGGTGTTTACGACTTCAGAGCGGGTTTCACCCAGAATGGCGGCTTCATCAGCAACGAGCTGAGGCCACCTGACGAGCCCAACATGGTTACTCCCGGAAATCCGAACATGACGACGCTGCGTGCTGACCTGACAGGTGCGAGGCAAACGTCCATCGCTGTCAACGCCTTACCCGGTCCCGTGCCACAAGGATCCGTTGTTTACCTATGGGGCGGCGGTCAGCAACAGCCGTTCACGGTTAGCTCGAATGCGAGCGCGGGTGCGACCACGCTCAGCATCAACCGACAGGACGTGGTTGGAACGATCGCCACCGGATCGGTGCTCACGGTCCGGGCGTTGAAGCAGTTCTGGGACCTGAGTGGAACGTGCAGCAGTTCGTTCACGTTGAGCTCGACCGGGACCAGTGGCCTTGGGGCAGGGACCTATTCAGTTGAGGTAACCGCAGTGCGCTGGGAGGCCAACGGCGTCTCGTCATGCAACGGGCCGATCTCGCCGACGTGCTACCTCCGCGAGAGCGCGCCGTCAATGTGCAAGACCGTAACGCTGGGGGCCAGCGGCAACGTCAAAGTGGCGGTCACCGCAGACCCCGGAGCCACCGACTTCAACGTTTACCTGGCTCCAAACGGATCGTGCACCGGCCTCACCTACTGCGACCACACGAACGGCAATTCGAGCGTGACGATCCCGAGCTGCCCGGCCGGACAGCCCTCTCCACCGGACTGGGAAGCGCTGCCGCTCGCGAGCGGACTTCCGAACGCGGATCCCCCCGCCGGCACGCCACCTAACGGGGATCGCGCCAACGAGAGCCACTGCGTTGACCCTACGACGGGCAACAACGTCACCTGCCCGAGCGCCTGGGTGCCGGGTGCGGTCGTCTTCTACCTTCCGAGCGGCGCATGCCTCGACCTGCACGCAACCGGCGACATCTACATTTACAGCGGGTATCAGTACCAGCGCGTGGTGCTGTTCTTCCCGGGCCCAGAGCAGTCATCGCAGCCCAACACATGCACGACCAACAAGGTCAACGGAGGCGCGTTCACCAGCATGATCGGAATCTTTTACATGCCGGCAGCGACCGTAACGATCAACGGCGGCAGCCAGTACCAGGCAACCATCGCCGGCGGCGTGATCGCGTGGACCGCGACCATTACCGGTAACGGTAATCTGGCAATCATCGCGGACGCGAGTCTGCGGGCCTGGCCGTCAGCGGTGCGGTTGATCCAATGAACCAGGCCTCGCGCCAGCCAAGCGGTCCGAACGATTATTCGCGGCTGGGCCCCATCGCCCCGCTCATGTCCAACCCGCGGGTGACAGAGGTCATGGTCATGGGTGCGCACGACATCTACGTTGAGGTCGACGGCAAGATCCTCCTCACCCCGATCAGCTTCGCGAGCGATGACGAGCTGATGGCCGTCATCCGCTACATAGTCGAGTCGGTCGGCCGGCGCATCAGCGTCGAAAGCCCGCTTGCCGACGCCCGGCTTGCGGACGGATCACGCGTCCACGTCGCCATTCCTCCGGTGGCCGTTGATGGGCCTCTACTCAACATCCGGAAATTCGTGCGCGGCCCGCTGACCATGGAGGACCTGATCCGGCTCGGAAGCTGCAGCGAAAGCGCTTTCGGTTTCCTGAAAGCCTGTGTTCTGGCGCGAGCCAACGTGGTGGTCAGCGGCGGGACGGGCAGCGGCAAGACGACCCTGCTCAACGTGCTGTCCGGCTACCTCCCGGATGACGAACGCATCGTGACCATCGAAGACGCGGCGGAGCTCCAGCTGCGCCAGCGGCACGTGGCAAGGCTCGAGGCTCGCCCCGCCGGACCCGAGGGCAATGAGATAACGATCCGCGACCTCGTCACTTCCTCACTCCGAATGAGGCCCGACCGCATCGTGGTGGGTGAGGTTCGTGGCCCGGAGGCTCTGGACATGCTGCAGGCGATGAACACCGGCCACGACGGCTCGATGACCACCCTTCACGCCAACAAGCCCCGCGACGTGCTGGCGAGGATCGAGACGCTTGTGCTGATGGCGGGGTACGACCTGCCAGTGCGGGCAATTCGGGCCCAGATCACGAGCGCCATCAACGTGATCGTGCACCTGGAAAGGTTGCGGGACGGCACCCGCAAGGTGGTCCAGATCAGCGAGGTCACGGGGATGGAGGAAGAGGTGATCACGATGCAGGACGTCTTCCGGTTCATCAGGAGCGGCCTCGACCAGCAGGGCCGGGTGATCGGGCGCTTCGTGTCCACCGGCATTCGTCCACGCGTTCTGGATCGACTTGACGATCTCGGGCTCGAGATGCCGGCGGAGATCGTTTCCTTGTTTCACGAGGCAGCGCATTCGGCCCAGTAATTTTCGAAAGTAGGCGAGAGGAGCAGGCACACATGTCTACGACGATTGAGAACAAGAGATCACAAACTAGACGCAGCGACTCGGATCGGCGACAAGGTGACCGAAGGCTGACCACCGACCGACGCCGCGCCGTCATCGAGGTCGCTATCGAGCGAAGAGTCGAGGGCCGGCGCTTCGTGGAGCGCCGAGCCGAGGTGCGCCGAAGGCTGAACGACCGCCGACACCTGCTCATGTAGGACGGTTGTCCTATTGCCGTGCGGTCGGGCAGGGCCGAGCATTTAGCCGACTTAAACGATCATCGGATAGCGAAGAGGTAACGCACGCCCGTTAGTAGCCCGGGCAGCTGAGACAGGGAATCGGCAAGCCCGATGTCCCCCGGCGAGCACGTCCCCATGTCTGGACAGCTTGCGTGCCGGCACACATGACCTGTTGCAGCGATCGCCCAACAGGTCCAACTGCAGAAACACTCAGGGAGGAGTGCAATTGAATCGGCTGAAGCAATCAATTAGGCGCCGCGGAAACATGGCGCTGATCGGAGTCATCGCAAGCTCCGCACTGGTGGTGGTCTTCCCAGGAAACCAGCTCATCGCGGCGGCCACCACGTGCGCGACGGCTAACACGCTCAACGCCGGCGCGTTTGGGCAGAGCAACTTCGAAATCGACGCTCCCGTCGCCGACAGTACGAAGCTGGGGGCGCACGCGGGAGCCAATCTCACCAACGACGGCGGCTCGCCCTGCATCGATTGGTCGCGATTTGCGGCTGGAGCCGGTACAGGAACGGAAGCCGACAAGACGTCCGGCGTGATCGTCAAACACGACCTCCCGTCCGGCACGGGGGACGACTCTTTCACCCAGGGCACGAGCGAGAACGCGACCGACCCGACCGTGGGGTTCGGCTCGATTCCGCCCAACAAGAGCGACCTCCAGACGTTCTGGGTCTACAAAGAGACGAACACGACCGGCAAATTCCTTGACCTGGCGTGGTCACGCATCAATAGCCCCTCTGGCACCGTCACCATGGACTTCGAGCTCAACCAGGTCGCTTGCAACAACAACGCAGCGACATGTTCGAACAATGCCCCAAAGGGGACTTTGTACGACATCCCGCTGCGCACCAACGGCGACAAATTGATCGTTTACAACCTGGCTAGCGGCGGCACGGTGCCCACCCTCTCGATTTACACCTGGAGCGGCAACAGCACCTCAGGCACCTGGGGCACCGGTACCCTCATCAGCGGCGGCTCCAACCCCGAAGCGCTTGGCTCGATCAATTTCAGGCGGCACCTGCGGGTCATTTGGATCCGTCTATCTCAAGAGCCGGTCGTCCAACACTTTCACCGACGAATTGAAGGACTTCATTCTCCCGCAGCCCGTCACACTCACGAACTGCACCACGCTGACGACGAGTGCAACGCAATCGGTGACCATCGGCTCACCCATCAGCGACACGGCGACCCTGACCGGGGCAATCAGCCCTACCGGCACGGTCACTTTCAAGGCCTACGGTCCAAGCACGAGCCCGAACTGCACCACTGCACCGGTCTTCACATCGAGCGCCGTCTCCGTAAACAGCGACAACACGACCTTCGGACCAGTGAGCTTCACCCCGACGCTGGCTGGCACGTACTACTGGACAGCGGCCTTTAGCGGTGATTCGAACAACGCTCCAGCCGCGACGGCATGCGGTGATGGAGGCGAAACAAGCGTTGTCGCGCCGAAAACGCCAACAATCAGCACGACCGCGACCGGGCCGATTACGGTGAACTCGGGTTCTATCAGTGACAGCGCGCTACTTGGGAACACCGCGGCCGGAGCGGGGGGCTCCATCACATTCTTCGCGTACTTGAATGACACGAACTGCAAGGTGGCGCCCGCATTCACGTCCTCGGCCGTCACTGTTTCAGGAAATGGGACCTACTCATCCGGGAACTTCATTCCCACAACGGCTGGTACCTACTACTGGATCGCCACGTACACGGGCGATCCGCCCAACACTTCGGGTCCAGTTTCCACAACCTGCGGTGACACTGGCGAGACCAGTGTGGTCAATCCCGTCACGCCCACATTGACGACCACGGCCACCGTCTCCGTGACGGTTGGCAGCCCGATCGATGACACGGCCCACCTCGGTGGAACAACAACGAAGCCAAACGGCACGCCGGCGACGGGCACAATCACCTTCTCCCTATACGGACCCAGCAACACCGCGACATGCATCACGGCGATCGAGCAGAGCGTTGTCAACGTCAGCGGGAACGGGGACTACTCAGCCAGCGCAGGCGCCCTCAGCGGCACGCTTGGCTCTCTGACCCCGTCCCAACTCGGCACGTACTACTGGATTGCGGTCTACAGCGGCGACCCACCCAACACAAATGGGGCTTCGACCGCCTGCGGCGACAGCGGAGAGTCCAGCATCGTGACGAAACTGCCGTCTACGATCGCAACCAACCAGTTCTACTACCCCAACGACACAGCGACTGTCACAGGCACCGGCACCTTTGACGGCAAGGTATCGTTCGAATTGCACAAGGTCGCCGGGTGCACTGATGCTGCGGCCTACAGTGCAGCTAACGTGGCGCTCAGTGGCACCACTTCCGGCAGCACGGCGAGCACGAACAATACATCCTACAAGGCGGACGCGACCAACTCGGGACCGTTCTACTGGAAGGTCACCTACAGCGGCGACTCAACCCACTTTGACGTCACCGCTTGCGTCGAGTCTTCGAGCGTAACCATCACCGACGATGGTTCGACGACCAGCTCGTAAGGCGTAGACGAAACTAGAGTGAGGCCCCCGGAGACGGGGGCCTCACTGCATCTGGATTGCTGAGTATCCGATCAGCAGGTCGCGAAGACTGTGTACTTGCTTCCGTTCGAACCCGAGGTCAGACTGATGAACTGGTAGGTCGTGGGGCCATTCTGTGCCGGGACAAGAACACCCCATGTGCCGTCCGAGGTGTAACCGAGCACCCAACCGTGGCTCCCACTTGAATCGGTGATCATGAAGTTGATCACCTGGCCCGCGGGTAGTCCGCTTGCATAGACCATGTCGCCGGAGACTCTGCATGTCGCCACCCCAGCAAGGGCGTTGTGGTGGGCGGCGACGGGCACAGTGGTGAGCGTGCTGAAACCCATGACCCCGGTCACCGCCGCGACAACTGCAGCGCCGATGGCAAGATGACCTATTCGCGATAGGAACGTGAACATCTGAGTGGATACAGTCGTCAGTCCGGGCTAATCTGCTCATGGCTTCGGGCGTTGGAAGGGGTCGCCAAGCTCGAGCTAGGGGAGGAAGGGTCGGTTGGACGACTATTACGCAGGCGCCGAGGGCGCCCGGCGGCTGATGGACGAGCTCGACCAATTACTGCAGCACTTGCTGGACCACGTCGAGCCAGCCGAGGCGCTGAGGTGTGCGATCCAACTGCGGGTCAAGGGCGGCGAGCGCTTCTCATTGAACAAGACCTACTGGCCCAGCGCTGCAGTCCTGGGCGAGGACGGCGTCACCTAGCCTGACGTCCGCAAGGACCCAGCGCCCGCGGCGTTAACCCTCTTTACCGGCGATTGGGTCGATCACCGTGCTGTCCCGCACTCGAGTGTGGTGCAGCGAAAGGGGGAAAGGCCGATGGCCAGCATGCCCACGCGCCTGCTCGTGTGCGCGTCCATATCCGCGGCACTGTGCCTGGTTCTCGGACCTGCCGGGATCGCATCGGTCGCAAGCCTCGCGAGCGGTCCAGCAAATGAGTTGGATACCGCGCGCGTGCTCGTGCACTACAAGCTCAACGTATCGCCTGAGGCCGAATCAGAAATCGAAGCGAGTGTGGGAGCCCATCTCCACCAGACGATCCCCGATATCGGTGTGAGGGTGCTCGAGGTTCGAGCCGGCGCGAGGGCTCACGTCGAGCAGGTTCTGCGCAACAGAACCGAGGTCGATTTCGTGGAACCGGATGGGGTCGTCCAGCCGCAAGACAACTTGCCTAACGACCCTTCCTTTCCGGCCAACTATGCGGTCGGCGGTGGCGCGTGGGGCTGGACGATGACCCACACGACACAGGCGTGGGACATCACCCAAGGCGACAGCTCGGTCGTGATCGCCATCCTCGACACCGGCGTCAAGACCAACGGGCTGGCCGACTTCAACGGTCAGATCGCATCGACTTGGAACGTCATGAACAACTCGAGCGATGCGACCAGCAACGCAGGTAATCACGGGACTTATGTCGCCGGCATCGTGGGCCTCGCCATCAACAACGGCGTCGGTGGCGCCGGGATATGTCCCGGATGCAAGTTGATGGTCGTGCAGGTTGGCACGGACGCGGGTGCGTACTTCAGCGACATCGCGACAGGTCTGACCTGGGCAGCCGACCATGGCGCGCGGGTCGCCAACATGAGCTGGGCTGGTTCGGCGGACTCGTCCACCATGCAGAGCGCGACCACGTACGCGCACAACAAAGGGCTAGTGGTGACCGCCGCTGCGGGTAACTCCAACTGCGACTGCGTAACCTACCCCGCCGCTGATCCGTACGTGGTCGGAGTGGCGGGCGTGGACAG
>VBGV01000375.1 GCA_005880755.1 Chloroflexota bacterium | reverse complement strand
TCTTCCAGGTCGCGCCCCCCTGCGCCGCCCACTGGTGCTGGACCTCGTCCATCTGGGTCGCATCGTACACACCGGCGATGTCCACCTTCGCCTGCTGCACGACCTCGGCCAGCGTGCCCAGGATCGGGCCCGACGTGATGACTGGCGAGCAGATGCGGATCCGTTTCTGCGCCGACGCGATGGACCGCGACATCGCGTGCACGAGCTTTAGGCTCCGGCCGGGACAGAAGTAGGGGCGGACCCGTGTGCCGTCGGCCAGTGCTGACCAGGGCGACGAGACGCGGCCCGACAGCGCGACGACCGGCTTGTCCCACAAGCCCTGGAAATTCGCCGCGTACTCGGCGGCGACCTCACCCGACGCGACTGTGAACATGACGTTCTCCTCGCGGTTCCAGGAATCGTTGGTCCAGTTCGTCGAGCCCGTCAGCACCGACGCCGCGTCGCGGACGACGTACTTGTGGTGCATCAGATCTGGGATTCCGGGGATTGGCATCACCTGCACACCGGTCGATCTCAATCGGTCGACGAACGCCCAGTCGATCTGCGGCGGCGGCGGCACCGGGATGGCCATGGCGTGGTCCTGGTTGAACATGAGCCGCGTGACCACCCCTCGTTTGACCGCGGACTCGAACGAGTTGAGAAGCGTGTTGCCCGGCGAGGTCTGGCCGCCGTCGGTCAGGAAATAGAAGTCGAGCGAAGCTATCGCGCGTCAGCCTTCGGTTCGCCGGTCTGCTCTCGCGGCTCTTCGATGTGCACGGGCAGAGGGCGCGTGGCCATCTCCGCGGCTTCTTCGGGGTCGTCTGTCAGCGTCATCAGCTTCAGGTCGTCCGGCGCGATCGCGCCGGCCGAGAGGACGTGCTCCTCCAGCCAGCCGAGCAAACCCTTCCAGTAGGGCGAACCAAAAAGCACGATCGGGAAGTGCTCGATCTTGCCGGTCTGGGCCAGAGTGAGCGATTCGAAGAGCTCGTCCAGAGTGCCGAACCCGCCGGGGAAGATGACGAATCCACGCGCGTATTTGACGAACATGTTCTTGCGGACGAAGAAGTAGCGGAACTCCACGCCCAGGTCGACGTACTTGTTCAGGGACTGCTCGTGAGGCAGCTCGATGTTGCAGCCGACCGACAGGCCGCCCGCGTCGTGACAGCCCTTGTTGACCGCCTCCATGATTCCGGGACCGCCACCGGTGATGACGGCAAAGCCGCGGTCGGCCAGCGCTTTGCCCAGCTGCTCGCCTGATTTGTAGTAGGGATCGTCGTGCGTCGCGCGGGCGGAACCGAACACGGTGACCGCGGGCCCGACTTCGTTGAGAGCGTCAAACCCCTCGACGAACTCGGAGAGGATGCGCAGCACGCGCCACGGGTCGGCGTGGTGGCTGAGCTCCTCGATCGCGCTGCGTTCGAGCAGCGCTCGGTCGGCCGGGGCCTGTTCGCTCGGGACGACAAGGCGACCGGCACGACGGCGGTCAGAGACCTCCCGCCGTCCCGCGTCGTCCATCAGGTCTCCGGGCTTGATTCTTCGCGTGGCGGTAACTCCTCCCCATTTATGGGGAGGTGGCCCGAAGGGCCGGAGGGGCTGACCGGCGCAGCCTCGAACGAAGGAGACAACGAGATTCGCTTGCGTGGCTTCTTGGCCGACTTCTCATCACCGTTGGAGGCAACTGCGGTTTCGAGAGCCTGGTCCTCCCCATTTATGGGGAGGTGGCCCGAAGGGCCGGAGGGGCCAGCAGGCAGCTTCGTTCCCGTGTGGTCCGGCATCTCGAGAAGCTGGTCCAGATGCGCCCGCAGGGAGGCCACCTCGGCCTCCAGCTCGTGGACGCGGCGGCGGTGGCGCATGTGTTCGGTGAAGTGGTGGAGGCCGTTGAGCCAGTGGAATACGGTGCCCGTCACAAGTACCAACGCTAGAGGGACTAGAGCCACCGTCCACAAGGGCACGCCGTCGATGCGAAAGACCGAAAAGCCGATCGCCACCGGCGCCGTGTTGCTGTAGCCAAAAACGGTCGCGCCCACGCCCAGGACGAGGCCGAAAAGCAGCGCGATGGCGAGCAGGAAACGCTGCCAAAGATGATTCAAATCAGGCACCCGGCGAAGGTTACTCCGGTTGCTCGGCGGCTGGAACGGCTTAAGCCGCGTGTTCCGAGTCGGCGCGCTCGAGCACGATGACGGGGATCCTCCGGCTCGTTCTCTGGCGGTATTCGTTGAAGCCGGGCATCTTTCGCGCGTGCTCCCGGTAGAGGCGCTCGTAGTCCTGCTCGCCGTCGATCACCCGGGCTCGGGCCTTGAACGTCTCACCGAGGGCCTCGACCTTGACGACCGGGTTGGCGCGGAGGTTGTGGTACCACGCCGGGTTGGTGGGCGCGCCGCCCTTGGATGCAACGACGACGTAATTGCCGTTGTCGCGGGAGAAGGCGAGCGGGTTCTCGCGAGCCTCTCCAGTCTTGGCTCCGGTTGTGGTCAGGATCAGGACGTCGCCGCCCTTGAAGGGGCCGCTCGACGCGCGGCCCTGGTTGGCTCGCAGGTCGTTGATCAGGGCTTGGTTGAAATCTCGAAAACTGTTGCTCACGCAAGTGTTCTACCCACGCGAGCAGCTTTTGATTCCCGACTTTCGAGAGCGCAAACGCCCCGCTGGCGTCAAAGGTTCGGAATCTGATGTGTGGAAGCACCCCGCTGACGTCAGAGGTGCGGAATCCGAGCTTGGCAGGTGCGGCTTGGTGGAGGCGGCGGGAGTTGAACCCGCGTCCGAAGCAGTGTCCTCCGAGATCTCTACGAGCGTGTCCGGGAATTTGATCTCGCTTGGCGGCTCCTCCCGACGGGATCCGCTTCTGCCAGCCGCGGTGACTGTCCTACCTCAGGGCCGTGGCACCCCCGAGGTAGCAATCCGGTCTATGTAACGCCGCTCCTCGGTCCGCCGGATTGACGGAGGGCGACGCCCGGGATCAATGCCCCGGGGCTTCAGTCCTTACTGCTTACGCAGCGAGGGCGAAA